>CAJWZC010000011.1 GCA_913049915.1 uncultured Colwellia sp. | reverse complement strand
TCAGCGGCTACAGCCAATTTCATACCATCTACAGGATAATCTAGCGCCGATACAATAAGTTGATCACCATCTTGCAAACCATCAATAACAATAACATTACTGCCTTGCTGACGAACAATGTCAATTACAGCATAATGTAATTTGGACTCATTATCTAAGAGAGCTACTCTACCGTTTACAACTAAATACCGAGGCACTAAGGCTGCTTTGCTAATGTCATAACCCATAATTTTAGCATTAACATAACTACCAAAACGTAACGGTACATCATTGCTATCACTCAAACTATTTAATAGATAAGGATCGTTAATTTCTGCGACTAGATAACTCATGCGGCTTTTACTATCAATAACACCTTCACTGCGCGCTATAATGGCTTGCCATTGGGTATCTTGCCCTGCATAAGTACCTAAAAGGTTAACTTTTGCATCAACGCCTTGTTTAGTGAACTCAGTTTTAACTAAAAAGGCTAATTGATTATCTGCAACTGGCAAACGAATTTCTGCAATGGCTGTACCCAATACATGACCAATTTTACTACCAACACTAACAAATGAACCTAAACCAATATTACGACTATCGATCATTGCATCATAAGGTGCACGAATTTCTGTACGTTCTAAATTACGCTCGGCCCTTAACACAGAAGCTTGTGCGGCTTTAACTCGGGCTAATTCTTGCGCTAATTGTGGTTTACGTAAACTCAATTCAGTTGGTGAAGTATTTGTAATCTGTTTCCACTCTCGTTCAGCGACTTGACCTTGAGCAAGCTCTTTTTCTAATGCTGCTCGAGCCGAAGCCATTGTGGCTTGAGCATCAATTAAGGCGGCATGATAATCACTCGGATCAATGCGCGCTAATAATTGACCTTTTTTTACCAGGCCTCCCCGAACAAAAATATCATTCAATTCAACAATTTCACCATTAACTTGGGCTACTAATTCTGTTTCATATTTTGGCTTTACCATACCGTATGAATTTACTTCTAGAGTCATTGGTGCAACAGATATATTTTCAACGGCGACAATAGGTGTCTTATCGACCTTCTCTTTTTGTTCTGGTGGTTTTTTCATATTAAAAAAGATTGCCATGGCTGCAATGCCTGCAGCTAAGATAACTATAGGTATGATGATTTGTTTTTTAGTCGCCACTTTTAATCCCTTATTGATTTAATAGTATATTATTTTTTATTTGCTTTAATGCCCGCAAATTTATTTGCATTTTAATAACGGTAGAATAACCAATTATTGATTACAAGTACGAACAAAGATGTAACTCCCTATTACAAGATATAAGCCACAAAAATAAAAAAATTTAAAAAACAAAGGTAAAAACTAAAAACTACTTTTATTACAGTTACTTATATGGAGTTAATTTATAAGTGAATAACTTGATTATTCTTAAATAAACGATTATTAATAAATAGTTATTTTTTCATCAGTTTTTTTAACTACTTATTAGGCGAAATATTATTAATAATTGTTAAAATCACCACATATAAGTAAGTATTTAACCAATATTGAAATCGTTGGGTATACCCGATTGAATGCGCTATAATGGGACATACTTTATTTACGGCACTCACCATGACAGACTCTCAGATACCCACTCAAACTACCCTTGGTAAATTCAATCTGCTCAACATTGTTGCTTTACTAGACAAAGGTGCATACCTTGATGGTGGGGATTTAGGTGAAATATTACTACCTAAACGCGATCTGCCAGAAGCTTGTGAAGTAGGAGAAAAAATCAAGGTATTCCTTTATCTTGACTCGGCTGAAAGGCTTATAGCGACAACAACTATACCTTTAGCCCAGGTAGGTGAGTTTGTTTCTTTAAAAGTGGTCCAAGTGAATAAAATTGGTGCCTTCCTTGATTGGGGTTTACCTAAAGATTTATTAGTACCTTTCAGTCAACAGCATTCCGAAATGGAAGTAGGTAAGTACTATCTGGTTAGAGTATTTCTTGACCAACTGACTAATCGTATTGCTGCCTCAAGTAAGATAGATAAATTTCTTGATATCTGGCCGGCAGAATACCAACAAGGTGATAAAGTAAACTTAATAATTGGTGGCAAAACTGATTTAGGTTTCAAAGCTATTGTTAATGACCTACATTGGGGCTTACTTTATGATAATGAAATTTTTCAACATCTTAGAGTTGGTAAAAAAATCCCTGGCTATATTAAACAGGTGCGTGAAGATGGTCGTTTAGATCTTCTTTTAACACGTGGTAGTAAAAATAAGGTCAATGATTTTTCTGATAAGTTATTAGCACATATTGCCGACAGAGGTGGAATTACATCATTAAATGATAAAAGCACACCTGAATTTATTCAAAGAACTTTAGGAGTAAGTAAAAAGACCTTTAAAGCAACAGTAGGAAATTTACTAAAGAATGGTAAAATTGTTATAGTCAAAGAAGGTATAAAACTACTATAAACCTACCATAAACCTATAAAGAGGTTTTATTTTGAAACATATATTGTTATTGCTAGTTATTATCTCTAGTAGTATTTTTTCTTCCAAAATACTTGCTATTGATGTTACCTACATAAGCCAAACGCAAACTATCACCCCTTATTGGTATAATACTTATGCTGTTGCAGAAGCCGCAGCAAAAGATCTCGGTATTGACCTGACCATCATTGAAGGGCAAGGTCACCGTATTTTCCAAACTGAAGTGATTGAAAAGTTAGCATCCGCTTTAAAAAAGCCAGACTTGCTGATATTTCACGCTTATAAGCAAAATGCGTACGAATACTTTACCACATTAGAGCAAGCAAAAATCCCATTCGTTACCTATTCTGATTTCACTGACACTGATCATTTATCTTCTCATAAACAATTAGGACAGCCCCTAGGTAAGTATAAATATTGGCTATCAGAACATTACGTTGAAAATTCGCAAGGAGCGGCTTTACTTGTTAAGAACTTAATTAAACAAGCAATAACAGTTAAAAGCCCATCAAATTCAAAATTAAAAGTCCTCGCCTTAAGTGGTGACTTGATATTGGAATCTCTGAAACGAAGTAGCGGTGTTGCTGTCCAAGTAAAAGAGACAGACAATGTCATCTTAGTTCAAGATATAATTGCCAACTGGTCCGCAGAAGATGCAAAAATAAAGTTTAAAAGACTCTATGCTAGACATAACGGTATTGACGTTGTTTGGGCTAGTTCGGATGTCATGGCAATAGGAGCTTTAGATGGCGCGATTGAGCTAGACTTACAACCCAATAAAGATATCTTTATTGGCGGTTTTGATTGGAATACTGAAGCAATAAAAAAAATTAAAGAAAATCAACTAAGTGCTTCTGCCGGCGGACAGTTTTATAATATTGCTTGGCTACTAGTCCAAGTATACGATCATTTAAACAACCAAATCCCTTTCACAACAAAAGACCAGAGGATTAATGATAAGTACACTATTATTGATCAAAGTAACATAGCGCTTTTTGAACCCCTTACTAATATAGATATATTGAGTAAGATTAACTTCTATTGCTTTACTAAAGCATTTACTCGTCAGCAGAGTTATGATTTCTCTATGTCTAAACTTTTAAAACAGTCAAAGACCACTGCTAAGAAAAACTGTCAATAACTTACTTGGTGACTTCAACTAATTTTGAATTAATATAGTAGCGAGTAAAGGCGTTATCAACTTTCAAAAATAAGGGCTATAACCATGTTATAGCCCTTAAAAAAATTATCTTGCACAATGGATAGACCACAATCCACTGCTGATATCAAATTAGCTTAGCTTATTAATTGACAACGCCACATACAAAATTAAAAGCTACTACGGATACCAACACTAAAATTACGTCCTGGTAATGGAGTAGCTTCTTTTAGAAGTTATGAATGAACGCGAGTATTTTCGTTTGTTAAGTTTTGTCCTTTTAAATACAAGGTCAAATCATCGCCAAAACCATCAACATAATAATTAATGTGTCCGTCAACCATGGTGTAGCTATCAGTATTGGTTTCTAATACCACAATGTCATTCTGTTCGAAGTAATGATTCAAGCTTGGTTCACTGTCAAACTTATCTACTTGATAATTGATAATAGCGCCAAGTCGTATTGATGGGATCCTCGGTAAGTTTTCATCTTCATTCATTAACCGCGATCCAATATAATCAGCGATTAAGCTTGTGTTAAATCCTGATGATACTTGATAGATAAACTCAGCTTCAACACCATACATCTGAATATCATCTTGTTGGTATACTAAGATTGGTAGGCCCGATTCATTTTCATGCTCTTCCGCTTATTCGTGATGTTCTACAAAAATAAACCAGTATCTTGTTAATAATAATCAATACGGTTATAAAAAGTACTGATAACATAGCCAAAATCACCGTTTAATTTCCGAAATGTCATATCTAAATTAAGCGATTGTTCAATACCAGGGGCTTGTTCAGCTAACTCTACATGAATTTCATCCCCCTCTTGATGTTCATCAAACATCGCCCAACCTCAAAGGTATTTTTACTTATATACTGACCGAATGAAAATAGCTCACCATAAGAAGGTACACGTTATGACAATACCATTTAAACCAATAAGTTATAGCCTGATTGATAACCCTACACTAAACCCGCTGAAGCACTAATTGGTGTAAACGATTGTTGATCAAATGAGACTAATGTTTCATGGTGCTCATTATGTGATAGCTCTGTAAGTACTTCATTCTGGTCTTGATGAGAATCTTCAAAACTAATTAAACTATCATCGGCCTCTGTATTAACTTGCTCAACCCTAGTACCTAATTGTAATAACACTAGGCCAAAATGTTTCTCTTCTAGCCAAGCAACAGCAAACATTTCTGATTTAGCTGGTGAAGAAAAGGCTTCAACACCCAAAGCCTTAAAGTCTGATGCTCTATAATGGACTATGTATGCACCTTGCCATCCAGCTGTATTCTGATGAAATAGATCAATACATGCTTCAAAACTTTTATTAGTAAAAGTTGTACCAACTAAACCTAGCTCAATCTCATAGTACTGATAATCACTATAGGCAAATTTTGTCGCTACCTTGCTAATGAATTGTTTATTAAACTGAAGTTAAGATGATACAAAGTTCATCATTGTGATGGTATAACAAGTAGGGATGAATTCAATCATCATACATGTACTTAGTATAAAATATCTGCCTCATCACTCGGTGCACTCTGTTGCACTATTACCTATAAATATGTACTAAACATCTAACGAAACCGTTTCACTACGCTATACTTTTTTAAAGTAACCAATAAGCTATTGCTTTGAATAGCTATTGCTCTTTCTTTAGCATAAGGATAACTTTATGGCTCTCAATAAAAAATCTCTGTTAAATAAAATTGCTATTGAGATATTTAAGCAAATATTATTACTACTACCTATAATAGCGGTAACGGTAGTATTACCAAGTTATAGCGAAAGCTTTACCACTAAACGTGCTGGACAAGGCTTTACTGGTTTAACCCAAGACTTTACTTCATCATTAAGTAACCCTGCGTTACTCACCACGTTTGATAACAACGATAAACTCTTCTTTTCATTAAACGTAGCCATCATGGCAGCTGATAAATATCATGTTGTTGATACAGCTATAGATATTAGTAAAAATCTCGATGTATTCGCTGATGATATTCTCGCTATTCCTACTCAGAACCTTCAATCAACAGACCAAGTAAAAAACTATTATGATGAGTTATTACAGCAGGTTGACCATATTATTACTGACTTAAAAAAAATTGATAAAAAAGTAGTTAAGGTCCGTAATGGTTTAAATTTACAAATACTTATCCCTAATCAACACCTAAACTTTGGTCTTTTCACTAATCAATATGGCCGCATTGGTGGAGTAATGAATTACAGCGAAGATGATGAAAAAATATTAGATGATGCTATTTCATCCGGTAATATTGACCTAGATGATCTACAATCAAAAACCACAGTCGATGGCTACTCAATTGCCGAAGCCGGACTTATGGCCGCTTACCCTACAATTACACACGTGAGTTATGATTTAAGTGTTGGTGCAAAATTGAAATATCAACGCATTGATCTTTATTTTAATAGTGTAAAAATTAACGCATTTGATGGCAATGACTTTGAGATTACCGATGATGAAAATATTACCAACAAAAGTGGTGCTAATGTTGATTTAGGCTTATATATAAATTGGGGCGATGAACGTCAATGGCATGCGGCATTAGTAACAAACAACTTAATTAAGCAAACAGTGCTTCACGTTGAGCAAGATGTAACTTTTACTTTAGAAAAAAATACAAGTCTTGGTTTAAGTTTTCAAAACAGCTGGGTTAGCCTAGCCATAGAAATAGACCTTACCGATAGGGAACAATTTGCCTCTTTAAAGCCGTCGAAATATGTCGGCGTAGGTGCTGAATTTCGTTTCTATAAAAATATTCAATTTCGCTTAGGTTATCGAACTGATTTAAATGGTATTGATGATGATATTTACACAGCAGGTATTGGTATTTCACCTTGGGATGTTTTAGCCGTTGATATTGCCGCCTTTACCGGTAATAACGATACCATTGGCGCGGCATTACAACTCAGCATGAAAATTTAATCATCTACAGAAACAACCAATAAGACAAGCTAGTTATCGTTAAAGTTCAAAGTAATTACAAAAAACTTTATATAACTCAGTACCTTGATTAACACTAGCAGAGGCGAAGTGTAAAATAGGAATGACTTTCTGCTCAAGTGATACATAATGCAAGGCCTCGCCATCACCATAATTATCCATACGAAGAATCCGTGCTAGTGGTTCACCTGCTGCTAAAGGTTTTCCAAACTCAGCAAGATAATCGACCATACCCCCCATCGGCGAGTATAAAGCTTTATAATCCTTTAGATAACAGGCATACCGAGTCATTTTTTGTGGCTGATACTGCTTATTATCAACAACACCCTGATATGCTAAATAAGATAGAATACTGAGTGCATCTTGCTTCGCTACATCTAAGTCGATTTGTTCTTGCGAGCCAAGTTCAACGGTAAAACTTTCCTTCTTAAAAGCTCCCTGACCCATAGTAAAGTTTCGTCCTGAAGCTTGATAGGCTTTTTGTAGGCTCCACCATGGGCAAAAAGTAGCTTCATCCATTGCACCATCAAAATCATTTTGAATAAGTATTGTATGTTCAATATCAAAATATTCAGCACTCGCCTTTGCATATTCAGGGCAGTAGAGGTGCTTACTTGAAATAGGCCCAGTGTGTAAGTCTAAAACTATATCTGCTTGATGAGCAAGGCGTTGTAACTGATAGGCAATTCGTTGTCCTGTAGTTATGCCCCAGAGATTATGTTCTAATTTTTGTTCAATTTCAGTAAGTAGCAGCTGTTGAAATTTAATTTTTATTTCGTCTTCACTTGCATCAATATATTGTAGAACAAAAGGCTCAATAACACTTGGATCAAAATGATACATTCGATTCCAGTTAACCCCAGTAATGGGATCAAAGCGCCCTAAGGTATACTCACCATTTTTATGATTACAAGCAACAGGATTAGCGTAAGGAACTAGGGTAATATTAGCCTGTAGTTCACAGTACTGAAGCAGCTCAAGCAATTGGAAAATAACAGCATTGCCTTGTACTTCAGCACCATGCATATTGGCTTGAATATAGACGTTGGGCGCAGTACTTTTTTCAGATTTAAAAGCATATACCGGTACCGTTAGTTTAGCGCCACTAGCCATTTCGCCAACAGACATAACTTCTTTGGTAAATTTATTCATCACCACTTCTCCACTAAGCCAAATAAGATGAGGCTGGCTGACCTACTCTAACTTGAGTTAGCGTACCATTTTGGTAAACATATTCAGCTGCTAATTCATGACATAAGAAAAATGGCATACTTTCAGTAAAACCATAAGCGCCACAATAACCAAACACTAATTTCTCACCAACAGTAATATCTACTGGTAAGTGAAAATGACCAAGTTTATCAAGACTAGTACACAAAGGTCCATGAAGATCAAAAGCTTGTAAAGCAGTTTTCTCTATCGCCCCCCCTTCTCGTAATATGTTGACAGGAAAAGGCTGGTCGGTGATCGCTGGACGTAATAAGTGATTTATACCCGCGGCTAATACGAGTTGTTCTTGGCCATAATTCATTTTTCTATCAATCACTGGCACGACATAATAACCACATTCTGCCACAGCAAATCGCCCTAGCTCTAACCATAACTCTTTGACACCCGACCTTTCTTTGATAACAGCCAAGTCTTCGATAACTTGAGACCAAGACAACGATTGCCCTTCATCTAAATAATCAATGCCTAAGCCTCCACCCAGATCGAGTACGTCTAAGCTCATACCAATACTGTTAGCTAAATCAGTTAGAGGCTTTATCATTTGAGACCATAATGAAAACATTTTTTCATTACTCAGCATATTCCCCCATTGGAAAATATGTAATCCACAAAGATCTAGAGCGGGATAATTATCTACATGGATATTCTGCCACTCGGATACTGAGAGACCAAATGGCGTTAAACTATTGCCACCCAGAGGATTTTTCTCACCTTCATGCCATTGCAATTGAACTCTTAACAGCACTTTTGGCTTTTCATCATTCATGCATGATTCAGCTTGTTCTAACATGACTTCATTTAGCCAATTAAGCTGATTTAGACTTTCAACCACAAAAGTACGCACGCCTTTTTTAACAAATGCTGCGAGCTGTTTCTTTGATTTAGCAGGCCCGGTATTTAATACGCGACTCGGATCTATGCCTTGCGCTAGCACTTGAGTTAATTCACCGGTACTAGCAACATCAAAGTTGAAACCTTCACTATCAAGGGTTTGAATAATTTTAGAAAGAGGATTAGCTTTAACGGCAAACCATAATTTAATAACGTCTTGTTGCTGCAAAGCAGCTAAATGTGTTTTAAGCGTATCAAGTTGATAAACATAATAGCCTAGCTCATCTTCTGGCGACTCATGAGTAATTAAGGCGTGTTCAATACTGGTGTCAAACCAAGTGGATTTAGGCATCATAGATATCTTTATATTTGTCTTTATAATTTTATAGCGATAGAAGTTATATCAAGGGTAAATAAATACTAAGCGGTAAAGCTCAAATTAAAGGATAAAGCACGGAGTTGATGACTATCAATGAGTACTTTTGACAAATAACTTGAGCTCCAAGGCAAAGGGGTTATGAACCCCTGAGTATTATCTTAAAATTGATTCTAGTTCTAATGAGGCATCGCTTTTCTCATCACGATATTTAACGATAAGCACACAAGCCATACTTAAACCTTGCGCTTCTGCCCATTCACCTTTAACAGGACGAGTACCAGGCACAACAACAGCACGTTCTGGAATCTCAGCACCTTTCTCTCGCATGACTTGATTAACACAATCATAAACAGGTACTGATTTAGAAAGAGATACACCTGGTGCTAATACCGCACCTTTTTTAACAACAATACCTTCAACCACCACAACACCGGCACTTAAAAAAGCACCATCTTCAATAATCACGGGGCTAGCACCTATTGGCTCTAATACACCACCAATTTGAACTGCCGCTGAAACATGAACATTTTTACCTACTTGCGCACACGAGCCAATTAAAGCATGGCTATCAACCATAGTGCCCGTATCAACAAAGGCACCAACATTAATGTAAGCTGGTGGCATAATAATAACACCTTCAGCAACGTAAGCGCCGGCACGGACCGATGAACCCCCAGGAACTAAACGAACACCATCTTGTGGTGTAAATTGACGAGCAGGTAAGTTGTGTTTATCAACAAAACCCTGATAATTATCGTTAAAAGTAACATTTTTACCCGCTTTAAAAGCAGCTAAAATACCTTGTTTCACTTCAATATTGGCATGCCAGTTACCGGCATCATCTTGATTTGCCGCTCGTAAAACACCCGATTCTAACTGTACTAATACATCTTGCCAATCCATTTATTACTCCACTTATCTGATAAAAAGTCTATAAAAATAATGAGTATCGGTATTATTAAAGACATGAGTAAACACGTTTAATTAATAAAACCAGATACATTGCGAGGAGTACTGGGCGTTGACAAAGAAGAGCATAACATCAGCAAGGCTGGCATTTTGGCTAATATGCAAAGACCAGAAGCTCCCCACCTAAACAACCATTATGGCTGTTATTCAAAGTGACAGTTGTTGGGATTCAGCCCACTACTTTATTTATAGCCGTTCCACTTGCTAGATGCTAGATTCAGCTGGAATTAGAAATGCCTTGCTTAAAGCGTTTATAAACCAGTCCTCTGGGGAAATCTGAACAAAACATACTCGTCGTTACATTTTTTTAAGGGAGAAACCCTTAACAAAAAAATGTGCATTGATTATGATTCGCTCGGTTTTCCTAAAGTAAGCATCTTCAAGTGGAGCGGGTATTAGGTATAAAGTACACAACCGATAAATAGCTTATCAAATAGCTATTTATCTCGGCGTTAATCCCCCTCATTACTATCTACAGAGTTTGATCTCTGCTTTTGAAATACTCAAAACAATAGTAATTACCTGGTTAACGCTCCTCTTCTGGCCCTATTAAAATTTAACGGTCAATCAACGATTAAATTAGAATTAGGGACACTTACTATTTAAGCATTTTTTTTACTTGGGTACAATTAACTTACCTTAAATAACCCTATTCCCTTATACTTATTTACCGTAGAATATAACTATTATTATTCCTGTATTTATTGCACTGTGTCTTGCCTTATGTCTTTGTCAAATCCTAGCCAAGTTTTATTACGTAATAGCGAATTACTTATCGCTAAATCTCCCTTATTAATTAACTTACCTGAAGATGGCTTTATTGATGCCTACCTAGAGATTCATAAACCAGACAGTATTAATTGCTTCAATACCAATTTCATAGATTATCAGGCAATTACTAGAAAACATGGTAGTTCATCTAATAAAAATAATATCCAGACAATATTCGCCAGTACTTATCAAACAAACACTTACCATGATCTCGTTATCATCACCTTCCCTAAAAGTAAGGCTGAACTAAATTTCACCCTCGCTATGATTGCTCACTGTATAAGTGAGACAACAAAAATATTATTAGTGGGTGAGAAAAAAGGTGGTATTCAATCAGTGGAAAAATTAACATTAAATATATTATCCTACTGTCAAAAAGTTGATGCTGCACGTCACTGCTTGCTATTTGTCGGTATATTTCTCCCAGAAAAATTATTGGTTGTTTTCAACTTGCAAGATTGGTTTAAAAGATATCAGATTACCGTTGAAGGCATTAAACTGACTATAGCGTCGTTACCAGGCGTTTTCAGTCAACAGAAATTAGATCTAGGTACGGCATTATTGCTGAGTAATTTACCCGATACAATAGTAGGAAAAGTGCTAGACTTTGGCTGTGGTGCAGGTGTTATCAGCTGTTTTATTGGCAAGAAATTTAATAATACAAACTTATCTCTACTTGATGTAAGTGCCTTAGCTTTGACTTCAGCACAAGAAAGCTTAGCGTTGAATAATCTATCAGGTAATGTATTTCCTTCAAATAGCTTATCTGATGTTAATGACCACTATCATTATGTTGTTTCAAACCCGCCTTTTCATCAGGGTGTTAAAACGCACTATCAAGCTAGCGAAGATTTTTTAGCTGGAATAAACAAGAAACTAAACAAGCAAGGTAACATCACCATAGTAGCTAATAGTTTTTTGCGTTATCAACCAATTATGGAAGCACACATTGGTAATACTCGCGTGATAACAAAAGATAAAGGGTTTACTATTTACCAAGCTCAGCTATCATCAAAGTAACCGCAGACTAATTTATTGGGTACCATGCCACAAAGAATCAACAACATGTCACTGTATAGTCGATTAGTGCAAAGCATTTTAGCTTTATGCACTATAATAGTAATGACGGTATCAACGAGTATTATTTATATTGTTGATGAGCAAGGTAATCAGAATATAGTTAACGATACTCGCGCATGGGCAAATATTCTGGCAAAAAGTAGTAGTGCCTTTCTAGAAAGCGACAATGATAATAGTCCAAGTGAACTAAAAAATGAGCTAGAAAAATTAATTTCGACTCCTCTGATAAATCGTATACATGTGTATCGTTCGAATGAAGATGGCACTATTGAGTATTTTAGTAGTTATAATAAAAACCATAAATTCCCTGCTATAAGTAATAAAATAGCCCAAATAACACAATTAAGTACCGTCCAGTATGAGGAAGAACACCTAGAACTAATAGTCAAAATTACTGAAAAACAGCGCACATTAGGCTATTTATATATCCAATCAAGCTTGCTTGAAAAGCAGAGTTTCATTAACAAATTAATTTATATAATGATTGGCTTCCTACTATTTACTCTAGTATTTGCTTTTGCTGTTTCACAATGGTTATTTAATAAAACTAACCAGCCAATAGTCAAGTTCATAGAAGAGGTTGGACAAATATCACAAAATAAAAACTACCAAACTCAATTAGCTATTCAACCCTATAAAGAACTTGATGTTCTGGCTAAAAACATTAATATTTTATTACTTCGTACTGATAAATATATTAATACCATGATTGAGGAACACCAATATGGTTTATCTCAAAACCAAGCATTAGAAAGTAGGCTTAGCGCTAGAACAGACGCATTAAAAGAGTCCAATCAAGAATTGCTATCTACATTAGAAAAGCTACATGAGTTTCAAGGACAGTTGGTTGAAACAGAGAAGATGGCCTCACTTGGCGATCTAGTGGCCGGCATAGCACATGAAGTAAATACCCCTATTGGTTTAGGTGTTACAGCTTCAAGCTTATTAGCTGATAAGTTAAGAGAAATTAAAACTGCTTTTGAAGATAAAACATTAAAATCTAGCCAATTGAAAAAATTCTTAACTGATGGAGATGAAAACGTCTCGATAATATTCCGTAACTTAGAAAGAGCGGCAAAATTAATATCAAGTTTTAAAAAAGTTGCAGTGGATCAATCCAGTGCTGAATCGCGTTCCTTTAATGTTCAAGGTTTATTAGGTGAAGTTTTATTAACGCTATCAGCAAAAATAAAGTCGGCCAATGTAGCTATCTCGGTAATTTGTCCTGATGATCTTTACATCAATAGTAAACCAGGACCTATCAACCAAATATTAATAAATCTGATCTTAAATTCAATTTACCATGCTTTT
This sequence comes from uncultured Colwellia sp., assembly GCA_913049915.1. Classification (GTDB taxonomy): domain Bacteria; phylum Pseudomonadota; class Gammaproteobacteria; order Enterobacterales; family Alteromonadaceae; genus Colwellia. Next base: position 50,717 of record CAJWZC010000011.1, on the reverse strand, counting down.
GAGGGACTAGAACATGGCACTATTACTATAAGTGTGATGAACTTAAGTGATCAATTGCATATTAATTATAGCGATGATGGTATTGGAATTGATAATGCAATGAAAGCAAAAATTTTTGACCCCTTTACTACTACCAAGCGAGGTAGCGGTGGCAGTGGCTTAGGTATGCATTTAGTATACAATTTAGTAACCCAAGCACTAGATGGTCATATAGTACTTGAGGATGATATTGACCATGGGGTAAGTTTTGATATTACTTTTCCGGTAGAATTAGCATCAACTTAATGAAACAATAGCTTTTAAAAATTGTTTTTTTATTTTCTCTTACTAAAATAGTTAAATGATTATAAATATATTACGAAAAAAAATCGTAGCATACAAAGTCTATAATTTTAAATATGAATATTGATTGCTAACGGCTGTATAGTTCTCTCATAAATGATCGCAATAGCCATTTAAATAAATATTAGGTAAATTCTAACATGCAGACATATCAAATTTTAGTTGTCGAAGATGAAGACGTCACCCGTTTTAACTTACGCAATTTATTTGAAGCAGAAGGTTACGTCGTTTTCGAAGCTATTGATGGCAATAGTATGGCTGAGCAGCTTAGGCTTCACAGTATCAACCTTATCATTATGGATATTAATCTACCCGGAAAAAATGGCTTGTTACTAGCACGAGAATTAACCGCTAATAAAGATATGGGATTAATTTTCCTAACTGGTAGAGATAGTGACATTGATAAAATTCTTGGTTTGGAAATTGGCGCTGATGATTATTTGACTAAACCATTTAATCCACGAGAGTTAACAATCCGAGCGCGTAATATTTTAAGTCGTATTGGACAAAAAAGTACTGATGCAGAACAAAGTATAGTGAGTTTCAATCAGTGGACTTTAGACGGTAACTCTCGTCAAATGACAAGCCCTGAAGGTGAAGTTATTGCGATTCCACGTGGAGAATACCGCGCATTAATTTTACTTATAAAAAACTCAGGTAAAATAATTTCTCGCCAAGAATTAATTAAAGAAATGACAGGTAGAGATTTACGATCGAATGACCGCACGGTTGATGTTACCATAAGACGATTACGTAAACATTTTGAGTTAAATCAAAACACACCTGAGCTCATTAATACCATTCACGGTGAAGGATATCGCTTTGTCGGTACTTTAGATTAATATACTTTAATCTCACGATATTTAGTAGCCCTATAAGTGGCTGCTAAATATTCCTAGTCAAAAATGACATTACTTTACTTACTTTCTAACCAGCTTTTAAAAGCAAGTATCGCTTGCTCATTCGATAACTTTAACTCTTCTAACAATATTAATTTTTTCTCTTTAGCTACGTCTGTTTTTTCAAATAATTTTAATTTCCTATGTAATTGGCACATGCCAACACTCGCTGTAGCGCCTTTCATTTTATGACAATGCTCTTCCCAGCCAATTAGTGAGTTGTTTAGCTGTGCACTTTCAATATTTTTTAGATAAATTTCAACTTGTTGGCAATACAAAGTGAACATTTTCTCAATAATATTTTTACCTAAGTTGTCTAAATAACCTTCAAGTAGCTCCAAATCTAAGTATGGACTCGATTGTTCAGTTCCCACAGACACACCTTTTTTCGTAAATAATATAGTGTCCTTATATTAACTCAGTAATAAATATCAGACAAACTTATTGAAAAATAGGAGAAAAGACTTTCTTCAACTATATATTTCATCTATAGAGCAACAACACTAATGATTACTATTAAAAAATAAGCTAGAATATCCGACCTTAGATCTACTCTTCGTCTTCTTCCAAAAAAGTATCGAAGATTAGTTAGTAACTATCGTTTAAAGTGGAGTCGAAATGACGACATCAATGCCAGATATAGCCAACCACACAACAGCCCAAACCGAGGGTACTCTTGACTGGGTTGGCATGAGTAACATTGAAATGCCTGTAATGGTCGCTTCAAAAGACCAAGCCGAACGTATGGTATCAGCTCATATTGATGCATTTGTTAACTTAAAAGATGCTCAAGCTAAAGGTATACATATGTCACGCCTTTACTTACTTATCGATGAGTTATCTACAAGTAATGTGCTTAACTATCAAAGTTTAGTTAGCTTGCTTGACGGTTTTATTAGCAGTCATCAAGAATTAAGTGATCAAGCTAAAGTTAAATTTAGCTTCGACTATCACTTACGTAGAAAGTCATTGGTTAGCGGTAAAGAAGGCTGGAAAGCTTATCCTGTAATTGTTACTGGCTTCCTAAATAAAGGTCAACTGACTATCGAGTTAACCATTGATGTGCCTTATTCATCTACTTGCCCGTGTTCTGCTGCGCTTGCTAGACAATTAATACAGAAAGCTTTTCAGGATAAATTTTCGCAACAAAGTGAATTAGCACTAACTGATATTAATGACTGGTTAGGAACAACAGAAGGTATTGTTGCAACTCCTCATTCCCAACGTTCAGTTGCTGAAGTAAAAGTAAAACTTAATTCAAGTATTAGTGACTTTCCTATTACTGAACTAGTTGATCTTATCGAGAACTCTCTAAAAACACCGGTACAGGCTGCAGTTAAACGCGAAGATGAACAAGAGTTTGCTCGTCTCAATGGTCAAAACCTGATGTTTTGTGAAGACGCTGCGCGTCGTTTACAACATAGTATGAATCAAACAGATAAATTCGATGATTTTTGGCTACGTATTAATCATTTAGAGTCTCTCCATGCCCATGATGCTGTCAGTGTCACTACCAAGGGTATTGAGGGTGGCTATCAGCCATAGTTATTATTCTATTTGTTAAAAAAAGGCTAAAAGTGATATCACTATTAGCCTTTTTTTTCTCCCTTCCAACCAATAGCTGCCAACCATAAGATTATATTAGAGCTAGCTTTAATTTTAGTATAAGTAATAAAAGTGAATAATAAATACAAACACTTTTTTGAGTGCTCGTTGTTTATTTCATAATATGATTTAATATTTTGCTCATTTAAAGGTAATGAATTAGCGAATTTTACTATTACTATAATCCTTAACCAAAGCCATAACGCTCATCAATACTGAATATTCCCACAAAGCATAAAACCCATAAAAATGTAATTTTATTTCATAATATTTAATAACTTAAAACATTAGTTATATAGATAAAAAAATAAAAACAATAAAAACAACAAGATAAAAAAATAGACTATGACTAAAAGTTATAAAACATTACAAAAATGTAAATTAATTACGAGTAAAAACTCTATTTTTATTGACCTTCAGCTGATAACTAAGTAATGTAAAAGGTCCACTTACTTTATAAGAGGAGTATTTATGCGTTTTTTCCATGCATTTATCCACTTAGACTTTACTGTGAGTAAGTTGGCTTATTATTTAGGAGAAAAAAATGCAGCTTTATGATCATAGCGTCCAAAAAGACAACTGTGGCTTTGGTTTAATCGCCCATCAACATGGTGAAACTAGTCACAAACTAATCAAGACCGCTATTTCTGCTTTAGATCGTATGCAACATCGTGGCGGTATCGCCAGTGATGGTAAAACAGGTGACGGTTGTGGCTTATTATTACAAAAGCCTGATAGCTTTTTTCGCGCCGTAGCTGCAGATAATAACTGGAAGCTCGGTAAAAAGTACGCTGTTGGTATGATTTTCCTAAGTCCTGATCCTATTGAAGCTGCACTTTCAAAAAAAGTATTAGAAGAAGAGTTAGCTAATGAAAGCTTAACTTTAATCGGCTGGCGCACAGTACCTACCGACACGTCTGTATTAGGTGAAATAGCTATAGGTAACTTGCCGAAAATAGAGCAAGTATTTGTTGACGCCCCTCCAGGATGGAGAAACCTAGAACTAGAACGTCGTTTATATATGGCGCGTCGTCGCGCTGAAAAACGTATTACTGACGAGAGATTTTATGTCGCGAGTTTGTCTTGCTTAGTAACAATCTACAAAGGCTTGATGATGCCGGTAGATTTGCCTAACTTTTATTTAGATTTGGCTGATATACGCATGCAAAGTGCTATTTGTGTATTCCATCAGCGCTTTTCAACCAATACCTCTCCACAGTGGCATCTAGCGCAACCATTCCGTTATTTAGCGCACAATGGTGAAATAAATACCATTAACGGTAACCGTCAGTGGAGTCGAGCAAGAACGCATCGCTTTAAGTCACCATTATTGCCTGATTTACAAGATGCGGCACCTTTCGTTGGCCAAAAGGGCTCTGACTCATCTTCTTTAGATAATATGCTAGAGCTATTTTTAGCTGGTGGTATGGACTTATACCGTGCAATGCGTTTATTGATGCCCCCTGCATGGCAGAATAGTCCATTAATGGATGATGATTTACGTGCTTTCTATGAATTTAATTCTATGCATATGGAACCCTGGGATGGCCCTGCTGGCGTAGTTATGACTAACGGTCGTCATGTTGCCTGTAACCTTGATAGAAACGGCTTACGCCCTGCTCGTTATGTCATCACACGTAATGGTTTTATCACCCTTGCTTCTGAAGTTGGTATTTGGGATTACGGTGAAGATGAAGTAGTCGAGAAAGGTCGCGTTGGTCCCGGTGAAATGCTCGCTATTGATACCTACACAGGTAAAATATCACATTCATGTGATATTGATAATGACCTCAAGGACCGCCATCCTTACAGAGAGTGGTTAGATAAAAATATTCGCCGCTTAGTACCCTTTGATCAACTCGAAGCTAACTTGATTGGTCAACGTGCGTTTACTGATACAGAGATGAATCAGTACCACAAAATGTTCAATTACAGCTATGAAGAAATTCAACAAGTCATTAGAACATTAGCAGAGAATGGTCAAGAAGCTACAGGCTCTATGGGAGATGATACGCCTATGGCAGTATTATCAAGTCAAACCCGTACTTTATATGACTATTTCCGTCAACAATTCGCACAAGTAACAAACCCACCGATAGACCCATTACGTGAACGTTATGTGATGTCATTAGGTACTTGTATTGGCCGCGAGCACAACGTATTTAACGAAACGTCTGGTCATGCAGATCGTATGTTATTTTCAACTCCTGTACTAATGTATACCGGCTTGAAGCAATTACGTGAATTAGATCCTGAGCATTATCGTTCAGATACACTATCACTAAGTTTTGATATAGAAGAAGGCTTAGAAGCGGCCATAATCAGGCTCTGTGACGAAGCCGAAAGATTTGTTCGTAATAGTGGTACTGTTATCCTGGTATTGTCTGATAGAAATATTCAAGCTGGTTTACTGATTATTCCTGCAGCAATGGCTGTTGGAGCGGTGCAAAAACGTTTAGTTGATCAACAGTTGCGTTGCGACTCAAATATTATTGTCGAAACTGGCTCGGTACGTGACTCACATCAATACGCAGTATTACTTGGCCTAGGTGCTACGGCAATATATCCATATTTAGCTTTTGAAACTATTGAGCAACTAGTTGAAAAGGGACAAATAGATTTATCCCCCCGTGACGCTATCGTTAATTATCGAGAAGGTATTAACAAAGGTTTATTGAAAATCTTATCTAAAATGGGTATTTCTACCATTGCTAGTTACCGTTGTGCCGGTTTATTTGAAGTCATTGGCTTAAATGAAGACATTATGGCACTTTGTTTTAGTGACTTACCAAGTCGCCTTAAAGGTGCTGACTTTAGTGATATCCAACAAGATGCCATCAACCTAACCCGTAAAGCATTTTTACCTCATCAGAAAGTTAATCATGGTGGCTTATTAAAGTACGTTCATGGTGGCGAATATCACGCCTTTAATCCTAATGTTGTTAATTACTTACAACGTGCCGTACAAAATGGCGATTATAATGATTATCGTACTTTTGCTGATGAAGTGAATAATCGTCCCATTACTACCATCCGTGACTTATTAAAACTAAAAGATGACTGCGTTCCTATTGCACTCAATGAAGTTGAAGCTGAAAGTGAAATGTTCAAACGTTTCGATAGCGCGGCGATGTCTGTTGGTGCTCTTAGTCCTGAAGCACATGAAGCACTTGCTATTGCAATGAACCGCTTAGGTGGTTTTTCAAATTCAGGTGAAGGTGGTGAAGATGAACGCCGTTATGGTACCGTAAAAAACTCCCGTATCAAACAAATTGCCTCTGGTCGTTTTGGGGTTACTCCTCACTACTTAGTCAATGCAGACGTATTACAAATAAAAGTAGCACAAGGGGCTAAACCAGGTGAAGGTGGTCAGTTACCTGGTGACAAAGTATCGCCTTTAATTGCTAAATTACGTTACTCAGTACCAGGTGTTACCTTAATCTCGCCTCCACCACATCATGACATTTATTCGATTGAAGATTTAGCTCAGCTAATTTTTGATTTAAAACAAGTTAATCCAAAAGCTGTTATCTCGGTTAAGTTGGTCTCTGGACCTGGGGTTGGTACCATCGCCTCAGGTGTTGCTAAAGCGTATGCAGACTTCATTACCATTTCAGGTTACGACGGTGGCACTGCTGCCAGCCCACTTACCTCAGTTAAATATGCTGGTTGCCCATGGGAAATGGGATTAGCTGAGGCTCATCAATCCTTGGTAACTAATGGTTTACGCCATAAAGTTCGGTTACAAGTTGATGGCGGCTTAAAAACCGGTATTGATATTGTTAAGGCCGCTATTTTAGGCGCTGAAAGCTTTGGTTTTGGAACTGCGCCTATGGTTGCTTTAGGTTGTAAGTTCTTACGTATTTGTCATCTGAATAACTGTGCAACAGGTGTAGCAACTCAAGATGAAGTTTTACGTGAAAAGTTCTTTAAAGGTTTACCTGAACAAGTGATGAATTATTTTAAATTTATTGCTCGTGATGTTCGTGAAATACTGGCCAGCCTTGGCGTAAAAAGTTTAACTGATATCATAGGTAGAACTGACTTATTAATACAAATTGATGGTATTACGTCTAAGCAGAGTAAGCTTGATTTATCACCAATAATCGCGCCTGTTGTTGCTGGAGAAAATACTGCACTTAATCAAATACAGGAAAATACTGCCTTTGATAAAGGTCAGTTAAATCAAAAGATTTTAGCTGCTGTGAGTGATGCAGTAAGACATAGTAAAGGTGGTAAATACCGCTTCAATATCCAAAATACCGATCGTTCAGTTGGTGCTACTTTATCTGGTGAAATCGCACGTCATCATGGCGATCAAGGTATGGCTGCCTCTCCAATTACCATACATCTGTCAGGTACTGCTGGGCAAAGTTTTGGTGTCTGGAATGCTGGCGGTTTACATATGATTTTGACTGGTGATGCCAACGATTATGTCGGAAAAGGTATGGCTGGTGGTAAATTAACGATTAAACCCCCTGTTGGTGTTGAATATGCTAGCCACGAAACCATGATTATGGGTAATACTTGTCTCTATGGTGCGACTGGCGGTAATTTATTCTCTTCAGGTCGTGCTGGTGAACGTTTTGCAGTACGTAACTCCGGTTGCCAAGCGGTTGTTGAAGGCACTGGTGATCATGCCTGTGAATATATGACTGGCGGTATTATTACTATATTAGGTGATACTGGTGTTAACTTTGGTGCTGGTATGACTGGCGGTTTCGCTTATGTATTAGATGAGTCAGGTGATTTAGATATTCGTCTGAACAAAGAGTCTATCGAAATGCTTGCTATTAAAGAGCTAACTATTCACCAAGAACATTTACGTGGCATCATCAATCAACACTTTGAAGAAACAGGTAGTTTACGTGCTCAAGAAATTCTTCATAATTTTGATAAATATGCTCCATTATTTAAATTAATTAAACCGACAGCTACCGATGTAAAGACCTTATTAGGTCACCGTAGTCGTTCAAGTGCAGAACTTCGCGTGCAAGCACAATAATTGATAATAATTTAGGATTAAAATAATGAGTAAAAATGTTTATCAATTTATTGATGTAAAGCGAATAGACCCAGCAAAGAAATCTATAGTCGAACGTAAAATTAATTTTGTCGAAATCTATCAACCGTTAGGTAATGAACAAAGTGCGGGTCAGGCAGATCGATGCCTCGACTGCGGTAACCCATATTGTGAATTTAAGTGTCCTGTGCATAATTATATTCCGCAATGGTTGGAGTTAGTGACTGAAAATCGTATTTTTGAAGCGGCTGACTTATGTCATGAAACTAATAGCCTACCTGAGATGTGTGGTCGAGTTTGCCCACAAGATAGGTTATGTGAATCAGCCTGTACATTAAACGATGAGTTTGGGGCAGTCACTATAGGTAATATTGAAAAACATATTACTGATACCGCTATTGCTCAAGGTTGGAAGCCTGACTTATCTCACGTAGTAAAAACAGGAAAACGTGTTGCTGTTATTGGTGCAGGCCCTGCGGGAATTTCCTGCGCTGATAGACTCACTCGTAACGGTATTAGCGTTGTTGTTTATGATAGACATGCGCAAATTGGTGGTCTACTAACTTTTGGTATCCCATCATTCAAATTAGAAAAAAGTGTCATCCAAACGCGTCGTGAAATTTTAGAAGGCATGGGCGTTGAGTTTCGTTTAAACACTAATATCGGTACTGATATTAGTTTTAGTGATATAAGCGATGAATATGACGCTGTATTCCTGGCTTTAGGTACTTATAAAGACATGAGTGGTGGTTTCGATAATGAAGGCGCAAAAGGTGTTTATAACGCTTTAGATTTCTTAATCGGTAATACTCAGAAGCTCATGGGCATCACTGCAGCTGAAAGCAATCAAGTTAAGCCTTATGTTAACTTCAAAGATAAAAAAGTCGTCGTACTGGGTGGTGGTGATACCGCTATGGATTGTGTACGTACTTCTATTAGACATGAAGCCACAACCGTAACTTGTGCTTATCGTCGTGATGAAGCCAATATGCCAGGCTCCCCGCGTGAAGTTCAGAACGCTAAAGAAGAAGGTGTAAATTTTGAGTTTAACCTCCAGCCACTAGATATTGTAGTTAATGACCAAGGCATTGCTATTGGAGTTAAGTTTGTTAAAACCCAGCTAGGTGCTGCTGATACTACCGGCAGACGTAATCCTGAGCTTATAGCTGGTAGTGAATTTATTATGGAAGCTGATGCAGTGGTTATTGCTTTTGGTTTCTTACCGAGTCCACCACAATGGATGATAGATGCTGGGGTAAAATTAGACTCTCGTGGTCATGTGCTTGCAATGGATAGCTCTGACTTTGCGCTACAAACCTCTAAGCAGAATATTTTTGCTGGTGGTGATATGGTATTAGGCTCTGACTTAGTGGTTACTGCCGTTGATCAAGGTCAAAAAGCTGCTATGGGAATCTTAGATTACATCACTCAGTAACTAGAAATTAGTGTCTTAATTCATATTTGAAGAAAGTAGTATTTAGCATAATAAAAAGCGCTACGTTGATAACGTAGCGCTTTTTATTATCTTGTTTTCGTCTTAAGTAAATCATATCTAGATTAACGACAAAGACTAGTCGACTTTACGCTCATAAACACAAAAATCTAATTGATAGATATTCTTTTCATCAGCGTCTCGTAATTCATTACTCACTTTTTGCCAACTACCATCAGCATAATTTGGAAACTGGGTATCGCCATCAATAGTAGCTTTAATATGCGTGACATATAGACGGTCGGCATTAGACAAGCAATGAGCATATATTGCACCACCACCAATAACCATGATCTCTGCTACGCCTTCGCTACCATCTGAGCCATCAACTAATGCCAAAGCTTGTGCTACTGATGTAACACTATCAACGCCCTTTGCTTGATAACTTTCATCACGAGAGATAACTATATTACGCCGCCCCGGTAATGGCCTACCTATCGATTCATAGGTTTTCCGTCCCATAATAATAGGTTTTCCTAAGGTAACTTTTTTAAAATAGGCTAAATCGGCGGGTAGGTGCCAAGGCATATCATTATCTTTACCAATAATATTATTCTCAGCGGTAGCAACTATCATCGATAAAATGGTCATAAAACTCTCAAAATAATTTACTGTAAAATCAAAATTTAATAATAAAAAAAGCACTGGTTTATAAAAATAAACAAGTGCTTAGTATCAACGGGCTAGATTACTGACGATATTCTACTTCAACATCGTAGTCATCTTCATCCCAGTCCTCATCATCTAGGTCGTCATCTGCAGCATGAGCCGCGATAGTTTCTTCATGATAGGTATCCCATTTAAACTCAACAGTTTTACCATCGATCACTTCTTCCTCTTCAGGAGGTAGCTCTTCGATAAAGGTCATCACTTTCTGAGTTAAATCTTTAGTACCTGAACGATTAACCGCTGAGATACTGTGAACTTCACCTTTCCAACCAAGGCCCACTAAGATCCTATCAGTAATTTCTTTCGCTTCTTCTTCGAGCACTAAATCAAGTTTGTTGAAAACAACCCAGCGAGGTTTCCCTGCTAGTTTTTCATTATGTTGCTCTAGCTCACTTACAATGACTTTTGCGTTCTCTAATGGGTCTGAGCCATCTACAGGCATAATATCAATGACGTGTAACAAGATACGACAACGTTCAAGATGTTTTAAGAACTGTGTTCCTAAACCTGCACCGTCTGCAGCCCCTTCGATAATACCGGGGATATCAGCAATAACAAAACTACGTTGCGTATCTAAACGTACTACCCCTAAATTAGGTACTAAAGTAGTAAATGGATAGTCAGCAACTTTCGGTGTTGCTGCAGAAACACTGCGGATTAAAGTCGATTTACCAGCATTAGGTAAACCTAACAAACCGACATCAGCAAGTAATAACAATTCTAATTTAAGATTTCGAATTTCACCTGGCGTACCATCAGTTCTCTGACGAGGTGAACGGTTGGTACTACTTTTAAAACGTAAATTACCTAAACCATGCCAGCCACCTTTAGCAACAAGCATTTTCTGGCCTTTATGCGTTAAATCACCAATTTGCTCACCCGTATCTTCATCGATAGCGCGTGTACCAACAGGTACTTTTAATACTAAATCCTCAGAGCCCTTACCCGTACAATTCTGAGGTTGACCATTTTGACCACGTTTAGCACGATGAAAACGTTCAAAACGATAATCAATTAAGGTATTTAAGCCTTCATCTGCCATCAAATAAACATCGCCACCATCGCCACCATCACCACCATTAGGGCCGCCATACTCAATAAATTTTTCTTTACGGAAACTGACACAGCCGTTACCGCCATCACCCGCTTCAACTCTGATCTCAGCTTCATCAACAAATTTCATGGAATCTCAATAACCCTAATATGGTAAGTCTTGTGCAATTAACGCTAGTATAAACTATTTTTGACTGACTAAAAATGAATCTCTACAATACCAAGTCTAATAAGTTTCTTCCCACTCAGTGATAATTAAAAGGTTTAGAGGCAAGGCATTGATTGTAGAGAATGGTTATTCTCTTATTAAAATCAATAACGCCGCATATAAGCCTTTTAAACTGACCCTTTGGGAGCTTATTAGCAAACTAATAACTGCACAAAATAAATAAATAAAATATAGAATGACTATGTTTAATCAATTTTTCTTATTATAAGCTCGCTAATACAACTCTGAGTTAAAAATAAACTTAATAGAATTAGTATAAGTCAAAAAAAAATTAAAAAAAAACCTCGCATGAAGCGAGGTTTTTATAAATCGATGTTCTTATTTAGTCAGCGATAATGCTAACGAACTTACGACTCTTTGGACCTTTCACTTCAAATTGTACTTTACCGTCAGATAAAGCAAATAAAGTATGATCTTTACCGATACCCATGTTACTACCAGCGTGGAAACGAGTTCCACGTTGACGAACAATGATGTTACCAGCTAAAACAGATTCACCACCAAAGCGCTTAACACCTAGGCGTTTTGCTTCTGAATCGCGACCATTTCGTGTACTACCTGCAGCTTTCTTATGTGCCATGTCAAAATGCTCCTAATTAGCCGTTAATACCAGTAATCTTCACTTCAGTGAACCATTGACGATGGCCCGCTTGCTTACGTGAATGCTTACGACGTTTAAATTTAACGATAGTAACTTTAGGAGCTCGGGCTTGTGTAACAACCTCTGCAACTACTTTACCACCAGCAACGTAAGGCGCGCCTACATTGATGTTATCGCCATTTGCGATCATTAAAACGTTATCAAATTCTACTGTTGCGCCTACTTCAAGCTCAAGCTTTTCTAGACGAACTGTTTGTCCTTCGGTTACACGATGCTGTTTACCACCGCTTTGGAATACCGCGTACATAGCTACTCCGTACTGCGTCATTTTTTACTTAATAAAGTAAAGTTATATGACGCTAAAGTTTAAAAATATAGGGCGCGAATTCTACGCGAAGAATACATTAAGGGCAAGTCTAAATACGATCATTTATTAACTTTATTGGTCTTTTATACTTTTTAATTACTTTTCACCTAAGAATTATAACAAAGCGACTAGAAAACTACTTTTGCATAAAATTTAGTGTAAACTTTAGCTACATAACTAATTGAATACTTTTGATTAATAACTAATCAAAATAGCTAAAGAAATGTGGCATGGGAAATAAAGTAAATATTAAAGCAATACAGGCACTAGCGCAAAGCGATATGAAAGCAGTAAATGATCTTATTTATCAGCAATTGCAATCCGATGTCGCCTTAATTAACCAACTTGGTATCTACATTGTTAACGGTGGTGGTAAGCGTATGCGCCCTATGTTAACGGTTCTTGCAGCTAGAGCATTTAGCTACCAAGGTGAAAAGCATTGGGAAATCGCAGCAATTATTGAATTTATTCATACGGCGACATTATTACATGATGATGTCGTCGATGAGTCAAACATGCGCCGCGGTAGAGAGACTGCCAACGCGCTATTTGGTAATAGTGCTAGTGTATTGGTTGGTGATTTTCTTTATACACGCTCTTTCCAAATGATGACTAAATTAGGTGATATGCGCATTATGGATATTTTATCTGAGGCCACTAATATAGTCGCTGAAGGTGAAGTATTGCAGTTAATGAACTGTAATGATGCAAGCACCACGGAAGAAAGCTACATGCAGGTCATTTATTGTAAAACGGCCAAATTGTTTGAGGCAGCAACACGTCTTGCTGCTGTAATAGCTGAGCAAGATGATAAAATAGAACAAGCAATGGCTGATTACGGCAAGTTTTTAGGTACCGCATTTCAGCTGGTTGATGACATTATGGATTATACCGCTGATGCTAAAAAAATGGGTAAAAATATCGGTGATGATCTTGCAGAAGGTAAACCAACCCTACCGTTATTATATGCTCTCAAGCACGGAAATAGTGTTCAAAAAAAATTGATTAAAGAAGCTATAGAACTTGGTAATGGTATGGATAATCTTGAGTTAATACTTCAAGCAATGGAAGAAACAGGTTCTTTGCGTTATACCCAGCGTCAAGCTGAAATTGAAGCCGATAAAGCGATAAATGCACTAAACGTCATTCCAGACAGTGAACACAAACAAGCACTGATTTCTTTGGCTCATATAGCAGCTAATCGTAACCATTAAGTAAATGTATTAAGATACTGGCAAGTGTATTAATACTATAGACCAATGTACTTATTGCAGTATCAAAGTGCATAAATAAAAAACGCTGTTATTTTTGATAACAGCGTTTTTTTGATAATATTTATGGCTGATTAGCTAGCCATAAAATCAACACCTTCTTGGATATCTTTTTTCAACGTAGCAAGCATATCTTCTTTTGCTTGTTGCTCAAAAGCACTTAACTTACCGTAAGGTAAAATTTCGCTAACACCATTTACACCAAGACGTACAGGTTGTGCGAAAAACAGTGCATCTTCACCATTACCTTCAACGTATGCGTAATCAACAACATCTTCACCTTGTAGGCCTTTAACTAAAGACATACAAAAGCGTGCTGCTGCAGCACCCATAGAAAGTGTCGCAGAGCCGCCACCAGCTTTTGCTTCAACGACTTCAGTACCAGCATTCTGGATACGAGGAGTGAGGGTAGCAATCTCTTCATCTGAGAAAGTAGTACCTTCAACTTGAGATAATAATGGTAAAATAGTTGTGCCTGAGTGACCACCGATTACTGGTACTTTAACGGTAGCAACATCCAAGCCTTTCAACTCAGCAACAAAAGCTTCAGAGCGAATAACATCTAAGGTAGTAACACCAAAAAGACGAGCTGCATCATAAGTACCCGCTTTTTTAAATACTTCTGCAACAATTGGTACAGTACCGTTAACTGGGTTAGTAATTACACCTACTAACGCTTTAGGACAGCTTGCAACAATACCTTCAGCCAATACTTTAATAATACCAGCATTTACATTGAATAAGTCTGCACGGTCCATACCTGGCTTACGAGGCATACCCGCTGGAATCAAAACAATATCAGCACCTGTTAATGCGCCGCTAAGATCGTCACGACCAAAACCTGCAACTTTAACGTCAGTTGGGATATGTGATAAATCTACGGCAACACCTGGAACAACGGGTGCAACATCATATAAAGATAACTCAGAACCTGCTGGCAATTGAGTTTTTAATAATAATGATAATGCTTGACCAATACCGCCTGCGGCGCCTAAAACAGCTACTTTCATGTGACTTCTCCGAAACTAAGTGGGGTTATTTTATGTAAAATTAGTGTTTGAAATATTATTCGAGTAAATACGTTAATTTTTTCTGCCCAAAAGATATAGTATAAGTCAGTAAAAAACAATTATTATACTCTTTTACTCAGATATTAACTTTCAATATGATGATACGATAACATATACCCAAGCCACTTGAAGAGGGGTATTTCATGTGATTTGGGTATATACTAGCGTTATTTTTAGTGATTACAAACGCCACTTTAGTCTACTACAGGGTTGATTTTGCATTATGAGCGGTTTACAAAAACAAGAAGCATTAGTACAAGCATTTAAAGATTTATTAAAACAAGAACAGTTTGGCTCTCAAGGTGAAATTGTTGAATCATTGAAAGCCAATGGCTTTGATAATATTAGTCAATCTAAAATATCTCGTATGCTCAGTAAATTTGGTGCGGTAAGAACTAGAAATGCTCGCCAAGAGATGGTCTATTGTTTACCTGCTGAATTAGGTGTTCCGACAGCACAAAGCCCGCTCAGGCAATTAGTATTAGAAATAGAGCACAATGAGGTAATGATAATTCTTCAAACTAGCCCTGGTGCAGCCCAATTAATTGCCCGACTACTTGATAGTTTAAGTAAAAGTGATGGCGTACTTGGCACTATTGCTGGTGACGATACTATTTTTATTGCTCCTACCGATGTGAGTAAAATCAATGAAACCATCAAAAAATTAGAACAACTTTTCTCGAAGAATTTAAGCTCGTAATTTAAGATAACAAGTCAAAATAAAAGTTTAGATAATCTCTAAGCTTTTATTGAATTTAGTACTTTTTTTATGCTGTTAAACAAAGTTTTTCCGGTAACCGGTTTAGGCATATGTAAGTTCATTCCAGCTGCTAGGCTCTGCTGTTTATCTTCGTCTCTAGCGTGAGCAGTCATTGCAATAATAGGTAAGTATTGATAGTTATTTTGCGCTCTAATATGCTTAACTGCGGTGAGTCCATCCATAATGGGCATTTGAATATCCATTAATACTACGTCAAAGTTTTGTTTCTTTAATATATCTAAGGCATCTTGACCGTTATCAGCAATAGTTACTTGAGCATGCATGCTCAATAACAACTCTTTAGCTACTAACTGGTTAACTAAATTATCTTCCACCAATAAAACTGATACACCTTGTAAATTACTTTCATTACGAGTAATTGATAGTTTTTTATTATTAATTAAGCGTGTTTTATTAGTTAACCATTGTTGATAAATAGAGTGATTTTCAGAGAGGACATTTGCATTGTTAGACTTTGGGGTTGAATGCTCTGCTTTATTACCTAATTTTTGATTGAGCAAAGCTTGTGATATTTGATCAAGGGAATAACGAAACAAAGGCATATCTACCAATAAGTATGGTGTGGTTAGTTTATCTAAGTAAACACGGGTTTCATTACTCAATTGTGTTAATGCTGGCTGACACAAACACAGCAAGCGAAACTCTGCTAAAGGTGCGATGAAGGCTTGATGACTGTGTCGCTGAACAAAATCGCTTTCGTCGATAAGTAATATACTATCAGATACTATATCTATATGTTGCAACTCATCGACGCTACTAACTTCATGCAAGACCCAGTTCATTTGAATAATACTTTTAATGAAACTCGCTGATAATTTCATATTTATCGAATACATAGTCATATTAGCGACTAGGGGATGTTTCAATTCTGCAGGTAAGTTTATTAATAACTCTTCAGTTACTTGTTGAACTGAAGTATCGATTATCGTTAAGTTATTTTCTTCTATTGTATCTAGCTGAACTATTTGTAATGGCAAAACAAAGCTCAACTCACTACCCTGCCCTAATTCACTTGTAAGACTGATCTCCCCACCAAGCAGTTTTATAATTTGCTGACAAATAGATAAACCTAAACCAGACCCCCCATATTTACGTGTCATTGATTCATCAGCTTGACTAAAGGCGTTAAATAAATGAATCTGATTAGCACTAGCAATACCGATACCAGTATCTCTCACTCGAAAGCGAACTTTAGCAACAGTATCTTTTAATAAAAGCACATCTACGATTAACTTAATTTCACCTTGCTCTGTAAACTTGATGGCATTGTTAAATAAGTTAGCTAACACTTGTACTAAACGCATTTCATCACAAATAATATTACTAGGTACATCTGCACTCATATCAACCAGTATTTCAACGCGTTGATGGTCAACATTAGTAATGTTGAGCTTTAATGCTTTATCTATAATTATTGGTAAATTAACAGCGTTTTGGCTGACAATCATTTTTCCCGCTTCAATCTTAGCTAGATCTAACAATTCATCAACAAGGTGGAGTAAGGTCGATGAAGCACTTTGTGCACTAACTAAATAATGCTGCTGGCCGGTATCTAGTGTAGTATTTGCTAATAAGTCCATCATACCTTGCATAGCATTGATTGGTGTTCTGACTTCATGACTCATATTTGCAAGAAATTGAATTTTCACTCTGTTGGCATACTCTGCTTGGTCTTTTGCTTTTTCTAGTGCTGACTGCGTTGTTTGTTGTAAAGTAACATCATGAAAAATACTAATAGATCCAAGAATATTACCTTCTTCATCGGTAAATTGATTACAAAACCCTTGGTAAATATAATCTCCTGCATTAATAAGTGCTTGTTGAGGATAAATGTTATTATTATTAGCATTTAAGTTATTAATTTCTTTTGCCAAAGGAGTAGGCATAAAAGTAGCTGATTTAACGCCTAACATTTGCTCAACAGAATGATTAGCTAAACGTTCAAAAGCCTGATTACACCCAATCAATAAGCCATTAGGATCATTAAAGACGATCAATTCAGGTATAGCATTCATCACTGAACGTAATAATGCATAATCACGTTGATGCTTAGCACTCGTCTCTTGTAACGCTTTCGTTTTTTCTATTACACGACTATCTAATACATCATTTTGCTCTGTTAATTGTAATAATAAACTACGATTTTGCGCAAAAATATCTTCAACCACCTGAAACCAATGTAACCAATCTACTGTTGGAGTGATCTTGCCTGGTTCTCCTTCAGCACAATATTGAATATGACTAATAAATTCAGTTGTTGGCTTAATAAAAGTACGCTTTGTCATCGTATTAACTAACATAAGAAATACCAACAAGCCTATGAATAGCGTAGAAAAAACAAAAATAAAATCACTATATTGTGGTGATGTAAAGTTTTCATACTGTTGATATTTAAGTAAGGTCCAACCATTAGTCTTGAGCACTTGTTTTTCAATAAACCAATCACCTAAACGTTCGGTATCTCCTATATTAGTTAAATGCTTAGCACTCAGACCTTGGAGTGACTTAGGTAATAGGTCTTGCCAAGAAGCACGGTAAGTTAACGGCTCTTTCCCTGAACGTTTTGAAAGGAGAATGTCATTATTTTCATTATATAAAATAAGCCCTTGATCACTGGATTCCAACTCAGACAAACTGGCATGCAAACGCGATAAATTAATATCAATAACGACTGAGCCTAACAACTTGTCTTGAAGAAAAACACCAGTACCTAATGAAGCATTCATGCCTCCGCCTGCTGCATCAAGATAGGGAGCAGACCAAAGAACACGATTAGAATTTGATGTTAATGTTCGCATGGTTTGGTTATGTGGGCTATTTAAAGTCTTTTTACTAAACTGCCATATTTCGCGATCTACCCATGGGTAGATATTCACAAAATCATCAAAGGAAATGTAATAAAACCATGTTGCTTCTTTGAGGATATTTTGCGCAGTAATAAATGCAGGAGTCAACGCATTGGCCATAGCGATTTCTTGTTGCTTGAGAAAATTAAACTGGCTCACTTGGCCTACACCGGTAATATTACTGCTTAAGCGTTTACCTTGCTTAATAACATCATGCACAGGTTTATTTAAATAAAAAAAATCGCCTTGTTGTGACAAGGAAGGCATCGGAATATTTATTTCATTGGGGTGTTTTAGAATATACTCAGCAAATTCTTTTATGCCAACTACCGCTTTCATACTTTGCTCTAGCATAATATTTAGTTGCTGAGTCTCTTGTTTAAGCTTGGCTAAACTTTGCTGTTTATGCTGGGAAATTTGATTAAAATAACGAAATGAGGCAGCAGAAAAGGCAATAAGAATAATGACAATAAAGGCAACTACGACAGTAATATTATAGCGTCTAAAGACTGTATTTATGCCCGTTTGGTAATACACTAAAACGCCTTAACTTTTTATTTACATAATCAGATAACTGGCTAAGTTAAAGCAGTCACCTCATTTAAACAAGAACTAAACAAGAGTTAAACAAGGAAAAATAACTTATTTAAGTAAGTTATTTTTTTAAAAGAACTAAAAGCTATAAATTTTCCTCCGCAAAAGCAGCGAGTCGACTACGTACCACACCGTTTAAATTAATCGTAGCTGAGCCAGGAAAGTCTTTAAAACGCTCAACAATATAAGTCAGACCTGAGGTTACGGCCGTTAAATAGTTACTGTCAATTTGTGCCAAATTGCCCGAAACCCCATTATAAAAATGTAACCAACACCCTATTATTTAGAGCACACAAAAAAGATGTCACCATTTATTCAAATAAGAGAATAATATAATGACTCCTGATAATGTTAAGCTTACTTACATTCCATTCAATCTTGGTTCTCAACCATAGCTTAATCAAGATAATGACTGTGATGAAAAAGATAATAAAGTAAGAAGTTATTTCTACCAATATTACACTGTATATCCTAATTTTCTATTTCTAGTTTGTAAAACAAGAATAAGAGAATGTTTAGAAATGAACTTATTTCTTATCCACAGACGTCTTGGAATCTACGCTATAAAACCAAACCCCCAAAGTAGATAATGAGAGTCCAGCATTTTCGCAAGCTTAGCAGGTAAAGCTTTACATCCAACATCTGTTGAGCCTATTACTAAAGACTTACAAGCATTTTAAAATGGTTAGTAATAGAAAAGAAATCATATGAAGAAGTTATTGCCGCCCCATTTCCGAGTGACAGTGTAAAAGAAGAAGTAAAATCATTACCTATCTGGCAATACCTGAATTATCTCTATAACAGGTTTGAAAGCAATAGCTTAAGTTATGACGTTGCGGATAGGAGGTTGTCAACAGTTCGTCACTTTTATCTATGGTGTTATAAAAAAAGTGTTATTTCTTCTTTCCCATTTTCAATGGTATATAAATCGATTAAGGTGCCCAAAAAAAATGGCGAATATGGTCTATTCTGACTACCTCATTCCGCTACGATAATTCACAAGGGAGTTCAAAACTGGGTAAGCAACCTTGGCATACCTAAGGCAAGTATTCAGCCCGATGCAACTCCAAATCAGCTTCAGCCATACTCACCTTCAGAGTTAGCCTTTATATTAACAACAGATGTATCAAAGCATAGAACCTATGGTTTGTTTTTGAAATGTGCATATCTTGGCGGCTTTAGATCGGCAGGGGTGATAAAAATTAATTATTCCGCTATTTATGATCCCAAAGAGGATAATTTCTCTAAGTTCTATTATATATACACCAAAAGGAAGGAAGCTAAAAATGAGAATATACTCATTAGCCCTAACCTGATGAACATGCTCTACCAATATATATTAGACCCATCTTGGTCAACACGTAGATTAAAATTTGAGTCAAAATATGGCATAAATAATCCTAACGCACCACTTCCACTATTTATCAATAGTTCAGGTGAAAGGTTAGCTGATACAGCTCTATCTTCAACTATTGGCTATATGCGACTTGAACAGAGAAATAAAGGTAAATATGTAATTGAACGGGACTACCATAATCTTAGGGCCACCTTTGGTACATATTTAGCGATGGCAATGATTTCAAATGGTGAATCTGAACAGCGTGTAAAGTCAATTTTACTGAAACTATTTAGCCATCAGAGCTTTTCAACATCTGAAGAATACTTAGATTTTGTAAAAACGATGCTAGATGAAAGTGAACATGGGGCGATACAGCAACATAAGTAAGTATGCTTACTCGCTTTTGAGGTCAATCTAGCGCGGATCTCATCGTGGAGCTGGGCCTAATGTATTAGGTAACCAACAAAGACTCCGAATACATTAGCGCAAACCAACTACGTTATCGATATTATTACTTGCAATATTGAGGCGGACCATACATTCACCCCCTGAGCGAGTTAGACACATAAAGCCTAGTATACGGAATTAGGTTGATTTGTATACGTTCAAACAAAGCAGAGATCCCTTGATATAACTTAAATTGTCTATATATTAGTCAACACTATAATATGTAGACATGCACTCACTTTGTACGAAGACTGCCCCTAAACATTAGATGTTTTTCGCTTTGCTTTCGACATTGTAGGTGTCCCTAATTCCATAATAAAATAGCTAAAAAACTGTTTTTTGATTTTAAAAAGCAGTACCAACAATAGTCCAATATTCAAACATATAGGGAGCGCTACCGTTTATTTGTTGCCAGCCATGTAAGGTTTTTCCGTCAAATAAACTTTACCAGCCAGCAGCAGTTGTTTCACCAGACGAACAGCCAGTAATCATTGTTACAGTACATAACGCTATTATTTTTCTATTTCCCACTTTATTTATAATAAAAATTATGATGCATATGATAAATTAGCATTGAGCGCTTTAATGACACCGCGAATTTCGGCCAAGCCTTTTAAACGGCCGATACACGAATAGCCAGGATTACCCTGTTTATCGATGTCATCTAATAATTGATGCCCGTGGTCTGGCCGAATAAATATCTCGCGACTATTTTCAGTTTTATCACGCAACTTTTCTTCATTTATTAGCGCAGATATTATCCCTATCATATCGACGTCACTTTCTAAGTGTTCAGCTTCATAAAATGAACGTTGTTCCTTCTCATCTCTACTCACTCCCCTTAAATGGGCAAAATGAATTCGTGACCCATATTGTTTAGCCATGGCAGGTAAATCATTATCAGGTCGGCTACCATAGGTACCAGCACATAAAGTAATACCATTGGATGGACTCGGTAGCGCTGAAAAGAGGATATCTAAATCTTTAGCTGTACAAATAATGCGTGGTAAACCGAGCATATCTCTTGGTGGATCATCGGGGTGAATAGCTAACTTGACCCCTAGTTGTTCAGCTTTTGGTAATACTTGTGATAAGAAAGAAAATAAATTTTTTCTTAATACAGCTTTGGTAATATATTTATAGTTTACCAACATGTCTCGGAAATCATCGATGGTATAAGCATCGGTCATTTTCCCGGGTAAACCCGCAATAATATTCTGAGTTAACAAGGATTTTTCATCCCCAGTCATTATATCGTATATGCTTTTTGCTTGTATTATTTCTTCCTCTGAATAATCAGACTCAGCATCGTCACGCTTGAGGATAAACAAATCGAAAGCGGCAAACTTTTGTTGATCAAACCTAAGGGCATAACCACCATTTGGCAATTGGAATTTTAAGTCAGTGCGCGTCCAATCAATAACCGGCATGAAGTTATAACAAATGGTTTTAATACCACATTTTACTAGATTTTCCATCGATGTAATCCAGCTATCAACATAGTGCTGATGATTGGCACGTCCTAGCTTGATATCTTCATGAACGGGGATACTTTCAACAACCGACCACACTAAAGCAGAGTTTGACTTATTATTTTGCTCAATCAACTGCTTATGGGCACGAATTTGTTCTAATGGCCACACTTCACCCGTAGGTACTGTGTGTAAAGCGCTAACAATATCTGTAGCGCCGGTTTGTCTAATATCCTTAATTGTCACCGGATCTTTAGGACCAAACCACCTCCAAGCTGCACGCATTATTTAATCTCCACTTCTGTACATCATTATAATTTATAAGCTTTCTTTGCTAGCTTATAAGCTAACTCAATCGCAAGTTCTTCTGCTTCATCAAGCTCTAATCGATGATCACAAACTAATTCAGCAAGCCAATTACAATCCATTCTTCTCGCCACATCGTGACGAGCAGGAATAGACAAAAAGGCACGAGTATCATCGTTAAAACCGACGGTATTATAAAATCCTGCGGTTTCAGTCATTTGCTGTCGGAAGCGACGCATCCCTTCAGGACTATCATGAAACCACCATGGTGGACCTAAACGTAAGCAAGGATAATGCCCTGCTAAAGGCGCTAATTCCCGGGTATAACTTGTTTCATCTAGGGTAAACAAAATCAGGGTTAATTCTGTGTTAGTGCCATATTTATTAAGTAAAGGTTTTAACTGTTCAACATAACTGGTTTGCACCGGAATATCCGCGCCCTTATCTCGACCAAAACGGTTGAAAACGTCTTGGTTATGGTTACGGGAAACGCCTGGATGTAATTGCATGACTAAACCATCTGCTATACTCATCGCTGCCATTTCAGTAAGCATATGAGCACGGAATAATTCTGCCTGCTCGGGAGAGGAATTTCCTGAAATAACGATGGCATATAAAGCTTCTATTTCAGCTTTTGGAAGATCGGCTGTTTTAGCGGTTGGATGGCCATGATCGGTTGACGTTACTCCAGTTGCTTTGAAATACGATCGACGATTTCGATGGGCAGCTAGATAGCCGGAAAATGTCGAGGTATCTTCACCAGTCAGTTCACCAAAGGTTTTAATTGCACTAACAAATCCTTCAAACTCTGGATCAATAACCGGATCTGGTCGATAAGCTGAAATGACTCGCCCTTGCCAATAACTGTCATTAATCACTTTGTGATCTGCAAGGGAGTTTAACGGTGATTCTGTGGTCGAAAGTAATTCTATTTTAAAACGCTCAAACAATGCGCGTGGCTTAAAGGCATCGGTTGCCAACGCCGCATTAATGGTATCGTAATAATGGTCTGCCGTTTCTTCGCACAAGATAACATCAAAGCCAAAAACTTCAGAAAAGACCGTATCGAGCCACATTCTTGAAGGCGTACCGCGAAATAAGTAATAATTTTTAGCTAAAATATACCAGATTTTTCGACTGTCAGTTTCGACTTTAATTTTATTTATATCAACAGTATCTTGGCTTGAAAGACCTAAGTCTTCTAAGGCGACACCCTGACTATATAACATGCGAAACACATAGTGATCGGGCTTTATCAGTAACTCGGTTGCATTTTCAAAAGCTAGATTGTTAGAAAACCACGACGGGTCGGTATGGCCATGAGGGCTAATAATAGGTAAATCTTTGACCTTCTGGTACAAAACCCGCGCAACTTGTCGAATATTTTCATCTGATGAAAACAATCTGTCTGGATGTAGAACTAGTTTTTTTATCATAAATATTTTTCCAAGTTATCTTTTAACAGTTTACCTTTTTGTACTCAAAAAATGTATCTTACCAAATACTCATTTAGCTTTCGATTTTAGCGAGGATAATAACTGCTCATTTATTCAAAATGACTATTTGTATTGATGATTACAATCGAATATAGCAGAAAAACTATTGGTAAGTCCAATAACTTTAAATAGTAATAATTTTAAAATGAATTAAAAACCACTAAACTTTCATTTATATTTAAATACAAACCAAATATATCGAATAAAACCAACAAAATAACAATAAAATCAGTATAAAAATAGTGCGTAAAAAAATATTTTTTGATTCGACAATGCTGCTCTTTAAAATAACAGAAAAAATAAACTGGTAAGGTAGGTTGATTTTCGTTTAGAATATAACCAAAGATACAACTAACCATTTTTAAATACTATATAGAGGTACCCATGACTGATATTGCTATTATTGGAGAAATAATGCTTGAGCTATCTCCCTTGAGTGGAAGAAATTTTGCCCTAGGGATCTCTGGTGATACTTATAACTCAGCGTGTACTCTTGCCGGACTTGACATAAACACTACCTATATTACCAGTTTAGGTGAAGGGCAATCAGCAGAAATTATTCGTCTGGATGCACGGCAACGAAAAATCCATTTACTTGAGCCTGAAGCCGTTATCAATAAATCCCCCGGCCTTTACATGATAAGTAATGATGCTAGTGGTGAGCGTTTTTTCGAGTACTGGCGCAGCGACTCTGCAGCAAAAGCTTTATTTAATAATGAAGACTTACTACTCCCCTTGTTAAAACAAGTTGAAAGCCACGATTGTATTTATTTAACCGGTATTACCCTTGCACTCATGAGTGAAACATGTCGAATGATGTTCACCCTGTTTCTTGTTGATTATAGGAATCAAGGTGGTAAAGTTATTTTTGACCCCAATTATCGCCCAAAACTATGGGTAAACAAAGTCACAGCAATTAAAGCTATTGATGAATTTCTATCAACTGTTGATGTCTATTTGCCTGGATATGAGGAAGAAGAAATTCTTTTTAGCGCAACATCAACTGAAAATGCAGTTAAGAGATTACTCACTATTGAAGCCAAGGAAATAGTAGTTAAAAATGGTCCTCAGAATTGTTTTTTAATCACTAAGCAACAAGTTGAAAATATCAAGATAACCCCGTCAAAAAATGTAATTGATACTACAGGCGCAGGCGATACCTTTAATGGTGGCTACATTAGCGCACGATTAACAGGACTGACTGCAAAGGATGCTATAGAGTTTGGTGCTAAATCTGCCAGCCAAGTATTAAGTATTAAAGGTGGCGTTCTTCAACCCACACAATTGTCTAAGCTCAAGAAAAGCCTTACTAGCATGTTCAATTCGACAAAAAACAAGTGAAATTAATAACATGAACCTATCTCAAAATAAATCAGCTAAAAAAAAACTAACTCAAGAAAATTTAACGCAAGTAGCAAGCATAGCCGCTATTGCCACCCCACAATATGATAGAGAAAATACAGAGATAGGTATTGTTCATCTAGGTCCTGGTGCTTTTCATCGGGCGCATCAAGCTGTGTACACCGAAAATGCGATGAATTTATCAGGTGGAAATTGGGGCATTTGTGGAGTATCACTGCGTAGCGCTATCGCGCAAGAAGTATTACAGCAACAAGATTACTTATATACTCTAGCTGTTTTAGACCAAAACACTCGCTATCAAGTTATTGGTAGTATAAAAGAAATTTTGGTCGCCAATAAACAATCTGATGACGTTATTACCCGTATGTCAGCCGCAACCACTAAGCTTGTTACACTTACCATCACAGAAAAAGGCTATTGCTTGGCGTCTGACGGTTCATTAGATTTAAACCACGAAGACATCAAACATGACTTAGCCAACCCAATCAAGCCAATAAGTGCCATTGGTTTTATCGTCGAATCACTTAAACAAAGAAGGATGAACGGTACGAGTGCATTTAATGTATTAAGCTGCGATAACGTTTCAGGTAATGGCGATAAACTTCGCCGTGCCGTTTTAGATTATGCCGAGCAGCTTGATGACCAGCTTAAGACATGGATTAGCGACAATGTTGCCTTTCCAAATGCCATGGTTGACAGTATTACCCCTAAAACCGAAAATTATACCGTCGAATCAGTATCAAAAGCCATTAATGCCCAAGATAATTGGCCAATACAAAGAGAAGATTTCTCTCAATGGGTTATCGAAAACAATTGGCAGGGTGAACGCCCTGACTGGGGAAAAGTAGGCGTTATTTTTACTGACGATGTTGAAGGCTTTGAGCATGCAAAACTAAGACTACTGAACTGCTTGCACTCAACTTTAGCTTACGCCGGTTCGTTAGCTGGCTTTGAAACTGTATTTGATGCCATCAGTGATAAAGACTTTTTTCAATTTATATCTAAGCTTGCCCAGAATGAAATTATTGGCTCGTTTACACCACCAAAAGAAATGGATGTAAAAGTTTATGCCGATGAAATTATTCAGCGCTTTCTAAACCCTTCTATTCGCCATTTATTGGCACAAATAGCATGGGATGGTTCACAAAAATTACAAATGCGTCTTTTACCTATTATTCGAGATAATATACAGCTTAATCGTTCGACAAAATTACTTTGCTTTTCATTAGCAAGTTGGTTTGAATTTATTTGCCAAGCAGTAAAAAACAATCAAGAAATTATAGACCCTATGGCCAACCACTTTAATGAAATAACTGGGGTTTTAAGTAATGATGTAACCGAAGTCGTTAATAGTTTTTTGGCGATAGAGTCAATTTTTGGTAATGACTTTGTCAAAAACGACATAATTATTAAGCAGCTAACCGGGCACTTAAAAGAAATACGTAGCACCACAAAAAACCAGCTAAGCACATTGATACGTTCACTTTAACGCTTCAATTTTTCTGTTAATATGTGCAATTGTTCTTAATTGATTTTTTGTAGGAAACTCCCCTCTAACAGCTTTATATAATTACAGCCGCCATTCTTGGTTTGAATGAGTGCAATGTCGGCTGCTTTCAATAAATTATATGATAAACAGCTATATCTTGATACGTTTCTGCTCAGCAACCTAAACAACCAGAAACGTAGTAAATATTTGATAGTCAAGTACTGCGCTTATACAGCTAAACACTTTTACGTCATTTTGGCCATGCCAATATCAAAAAAAACAACCTTACCAATGGTAAAATAATAATTTAGCTCAAATCAAATGATAATGACATTCTAATTTTCATTATTACTCGATGACAAAACTATAAACTACTGAATAGTTGTTCATCATCTATTATAGTAACTAGGAAAACCTTCCTTTATATATAGCTCTTTCAATAATATAAAATGTTTCTACCAGATATAAATTTAACTACCACCTAGAAACAATCAAATTCCTACCACGAAATTGGTCAGGCCAAGAGCTTGACAGTAGTTAATTATAGATATACCATAAATTAAATTGGTCAGGACAAATGGTAACGATTATTCGTCCTATAATACCTCTACTTTATGTAGAATTTATTTTTTATTGGCGATAGTGACTTAAGTAACTACACCAAATGATTTTTGCCAAACTAAATTGACCTTTAGTTAATCGAAGTGGCCTATCGGATTCTGGTTTAGAAAGGAGATAAAAATGATTTATGTCGTTATGGGCGTTAGCGGCTGTGGAAAATCAACCGTCGGTGAAATGTTAGCACAACAGCTCAATATTTCCTTTTATGACGCAGATGATTTTCACACTGACCTTAATAAAGAAAAAATGGCTAGCAGTATTGCATTAACGGACCACGACCGTAGCCCTTGGTTAGGTTTATTAGCAAATCACATGGTTGACTGGAATGCGTCAGGCGGTGCGGTGCTAGCTTGTTCAGCACTAAAACAATGTTACCGAGATGCATTGACTTCTACATTACCTAACCGCATTCAATTTATTTACCTTAAAGGTGATGAAAAGACACTTGCACAAAGGTTATCAAATAGAACAATGCATTTTATGTCTTCGGCTTTATTACAAAGCCAATTGCAGACACTGGAAGAACCTAAAGGCGCAATCTTAATTTCCATTGAAAATACCGTAGACGAGATTGTAGCAACTATATTCAAGGCGATTAACGTATGACATACCCTATCCATAAAGTCGATACTGAGTTAACCCTATCAGACGATGACTTACGCGCGATTTTAGATGACTTTATTCAGCAGAAAGCTTTAAAAGCAAAACGCATATTGATATTACCCCCTGACATCACGCGCTTTTATTCTAAAGCAGGCTTTATCACTTCATATCTATATCATCAATTGAAAGATAGGGCTGAAATTTTCTTTTTGCCTGCCTTAGGTACCCATGAACCTATGTCCGACAGCCATATCGATACAATGTTTGGCACTGATATTCCAAAAGAGTTATTTTTGCCTCATCAATGGCGCACCGACGTTGTAAAAATGGGCGAGATAAGCAGTGGACGCATGGCACAATTGTCTGAAGGAAAATTAGACTGCACCATGGAAATTGCCGTGAACAAGCTGTTGGTGGAAGAAGATTGGGATCTCATTGTTTCCGTAGGGCAGATAGTGCCACACGAAGTTATTGGTATGGCTAACTATACCAAAAACGTACTTATAGGTGTAGGCGGTGAAGATACCATACATAAATCACACTTTTTAGGCGCGGTTTATGGTATGGAACGCATAATGGGCAGAACGTCAAGTCCGGTTCGACAAGCCCTCAATGAGGGATATGATGCTTATTTACGTCATTTGCCGATTGAATTTATATTAACCGTACTGGGGAAAAAGTCGGGTAAGCTAGCCCTGCAAGGGCTGTTTTGTGGTAACGACGACAATACCTATGAGCAAGCATGTAAATTAAGTCAGCAACTTAATTTGAATTTACTGGATAAACCCATCAAGAAAGCCATTGTTTATTTGGATCCAAATGAGTTTAAGACGACCTGGTTAGGCAACAAAGCCATTTACCGAACACGCATGGCGATGGCCGATGATGGCGAGCTGATTGTATTGGCTCCCGGACTGAATAGATTTGGTGAAGACAGTGAAATCGATAAGTTGATCCGTGCATTTGGTTATAAAACTACCGATGAAACCTTAGCGGCAGTTCAGGCCAACCCAATCTTAGCCAGCAATTTATCGGCGGCGGCTCATTTGATCCATGGCACAACAAATAATCGCTTCAAAGTAACCTATTGTCCGGGTGATGGCGTTAGCCAGGAAGAAATTGAATCCGTTAATTACCAATATTGCCACCTAGACGATATGTTAAAAATATATCCGCTCGATAGTTTGGAAAATGGTTGGAATACTTTAGACAATGGTGAAGAAGTATTCTATGTCAGTAATCCGGCTCTGGGTTTGTGGGCAACAAAATCCAGTTTTTTGCAGCGTGGTAAATAGCTTGGAATATTTATCATGAGTAGTTATTCAAATATTTATCACATCCACCTAGATATAGTCGGTGGTATTGCCGGTGATATGTTTATTGCTGGGATGTTAGATGCCTTTGAGGAGCTAACCCCCATAGTGATGGCTTCATTATCAAAAGTTTTACCCGCCAATACTGGCACACCGATTTTATCGACCGGTATAAATGCCGGCATTAGTGGCTTGAGGTTTTTCTTGCAAGATGATGATGCAGATAATTTTTCATCCGCTGCACAAGATACTGACAAACATGCTCATAGCCACTCACATGAACATGAGCACAACCATCAAAGCCATAGCCATGATAATGAAAGTCATGCCCACAATCACAATCATGGGCATAAACATGAAACCAGCTACCAATATTTATGTCAGTTGCTAACGGATAGTCAACTCGACAGCAGTATTCTAGATATTGCCATTGAGCTACTGACGATAATTGCCAAAGCAGAAGCCAAAATACATGGAAAAACGTTAGCTGATGTACATTTTCATGAGTTGGCTGATTGGGATTCATTAATGGATGTGGTGGCAAGTGCCGTAATTTTAAATGCCTTAGCTAGCGTCAACTGGAGCACTTCAAAATTACCCATTGGTGGTGGTTTAGTTTATACACAGCACGGATTGATACCTGTACCGGCACCGGCAACAACGGAAATATTAAAGGATTTTGAGTTTATTGATGACGGCATTAAAGGCGAGCGAATTACCCCAACGGGTGCGGCAATTTTATGCTATTTATCTGAAAGCTTATTACTCTCAGGTCAGCCTCAAGGTAAGCTGAAAACGAGTGGATATGGTTTAGGCACCAAAGAATTCCCAGGCATGCCAAATATATTACGTGTTTTATCGTTTGAAAAAGCGAATAGTGCAAGTAATCAGCAAGGCACTGTGGTGGTAATAGAGTTTGATATTGATGATATGACCGGTGAAGAACTGGCCTTGTCACTTGATTTATTAAGAGCAGAAATGGGCGTACTTGATGTTGTGTCGCAAACCGCTAGAGGCAAAAAAAATCGAGCAGTAGAGATAGTTAAAATACTAGTATCCACCAGCGATTACCAAAATATTATTAAACAATGTTTTATACAAACAACCACCATAGGTTTGAGATATCGCTTTGAAACTCGCCAGCATTTATCCAGACAACTAACAGAATATAACAATCAGTCTTGTAAAAGCGTTATTCGCCCCGACGGCACTACCACTACCAAAATAGAGCATGATCAGCTTCACAATTTTTCAACATTGGCAAAACGCAGAGCCATCAAAAATACAACTGAATCATTATAATTATTCTGGAGATGTAAATATGACTACACAAAAAATAACTAGACTAATCCAGTACTTTGACCAGTTTGAGCAATTCTCTGTCGCGGTTAGCGGCGGTATAGACAGCATGGTGTTGGCTTATTTGGCACATAAATTTTCTACTGCACAAGTGACTGTGGTACATGCCTGTTCTCCTGCCGTGCCGGAATCTGCTTTGGCAAGAATTAAACACTATGCACAAAGTCAAAAATGGCTATTTAAACAGGTCAATGCTGGTGAATTCTCTGATGAAAACTATCTTAAAAACCCAGTAAATCGCTGTTATTTTTGCAAAAGTAACTTATATAGTCGTATAGCAGAACATAGCTCTGGGCAAATATTTTCAGGAACAAATTTAGACGACCTCAAAGATTTCAGACCAGGATTAGAAGCGGCAAAAGAATTACAGGTAAAACATCCCTATGTTGAAGCCGGTATTAATAAAGCTGATATTTATCGAATCGCTAAACACTATAATTTAAATGATTTACAGTGTTTGGCCGCTCAACCCTGTTTAGCAAGTCGTGTCGAAACTGGCATCAGTATTAAAGCACAAGATATGGTATTTATTGATGATGTAGAGGTTAGAACACGAAAATTATTTCCAACCATTGAAAATGTTCGTTGCCGCATTACCCTTCAGGGCATATTTGTTGAATTAGATGAAATACCTGCCTCCCCTGCTCTATCGCATTTATCAAGCCAGCTAAATGATCTTTGCAATCAACAGGGACATTTATTTTCAGGGGTAAGGTTGTATCAAAAAGGTTCCACTTTTCTTAATGGCCTAGATCATGGAGTAACTCATGGATAATTTTACTTGGGATAAAAGTCGTCAAGCTCGCACCGGAGTCGCTGAAGCAGTTTTTTGTCAGGGCAAGCACTGTAAAGATCTTCAAGCAATTATTGAATTCAATATCAGCAATGAAAGTTCAGTTTTATTAACACGGTTAGAACAAGAACAATGGTTGGCTTTACCCCTGGAACTATGTGAAAAGTTAGATTATGACTCACATTCTAAAACGGCAATTTTTAACTGCAAAACTACCAGCCCACTACAACAGGGGATTTGTATTGTTACTGCAGGCACTTCAGATCTAAGCGTTGGTTTAGAAGCACAACGCACCTTAGTTTTTAACGGCTTTGATGCGCCCTTATATCCGGATCTTGGCGTAGCAGGTTTATGGCGATTAATGGAAAAAATTGATGAGCTTCGCCAATACAAGATGATTATTGCCGTGGCAGGCATGGAAGGTGCGTTATTTAGTGTTCTTGCTGGCTTAGTCGCTGCGCCAATTATAGCCGTTCCTACTTCGATTGGTTATGGCGTTGCTTCAGGTGGAAGAAGTGCATTAGACAGTGCCTTATCTTCATGTGCTCCGGGGTTATTAACGGTGAACATAGATAATGGTTTTGGTGCTGCTGCGGCGGCGATTAAAACCATGCGTCAGTTTAGCTAGGAGTTTTTCATGACAGAAGTCAGTATGCTCTCAGTGATGGGTTTTGGCATTATGATCGGATTATTTCATGCCTTTGATGTTGACCATGTCGTTGCTATGGCAACCTTTGTTGATAACAAGTCAAAGCTTAAACCTATTCTCTACTATGCCATCAAGTGGGGTGCTGGTCATGGTGGAACTTTGTTGCTGCTCGGTGTTTTACTCGCCTTTATCGGCATACAGCTTCCTGACTGGTTCGTACATTACTCTGAAATTACCGTAGGCCTTTTGCTCATTTATCTTGGCTGTCGTGTGCTTGGTTATTTAACTAAAAATGTTCACACAAGCAGCCAAAGCAAAAATAAAAATCTAATAGCTAAATTAAAGGATGATCATGCGCCTATATTAATCGGCATGTTACATGGTGTAGCAGGCAGTGCATCTGTGCTGATGATATTGCCCAACCTGATGAAAACACAATTTTTAATTCACATTGCCTTATTTTCAATGGGCTGTTTACTTGGCATGTTTTGCTTTGGCTTATGTTTAGGTTTTATGCAATCTTTTGTTACCAAGCACAACCGAAATATGGCAGATATTTTTACCCGATGTTTAGGGTTCAGTTCAATAGGCTTAGGAGCTGTATGGATTATTAGCTGAGTCTTGACAAAAACGCCCCACTTCAGGGATATGTATTGATATACCCAAGCCACCTCAAGATGCAGGGTTCAGCTGGAATTAGAAACGTCTTTAGGCAAGGTATTGATAAGGATAATGGTTATTCCATTGTTGAAATCAATAAAGCAGCATAAAACGTTTCTAAACCAGTCCTGTGGAGACGTCTGAGCAAACCATGTTCATCGTTGCGTATGTAATTAAGGACGCTGCATGGATGCAGCTTAATTTAATAGAGAATGCAGGAGCATATTCTCCTGAATAACCATTAATAAAATACGCGCCTTGATCATGAATCGCTCAAGCGCCCTGAAACGAATATATTGAGGCGGTTTTGGTATATAAACGTGTATAAAAATAAGCATGCTTTTCTAACTAACTAATTAACTCAATAAATAACTAACTAAAGCGAGAAACATTTAATGAAAACAAAATCTGATATTGGCCTAGTCGGTCTGGCCGTTATGGGTGAAAACCTTATTTTAAACATGGAATCTAAAGGTTTTACTGTTACTGCATATAATCGTAGTTATGAGAAAGTAGAGAACTTCCTCCGCGGCAGAGCGGAAGGTAAAGATATCAGAGGCGCGAATAGCATTGAGTCTTTGGTTGATTCATTGGCAACACCAAGAAAAATCATGCTAATGGTGAAAGCTGGCCAAGTGGTTGATGATTTCATTGAACAACTTATCCCCCACCTTGAAAAAGGCGACATTATCATTGATGGCGGTAATACTCATTACCCAGACTCAGATCGTCGCACTAAATATCTAGAAAGCAAAGGTCTGTTATATATAGGTACGGGTGTATCTGGTGGTGAAGAAGGTGCGTTAAAAGGTCCTTCAATCATGCCTGGTGGTTCAAAAGCAGCATGGCCAGCCGTGAAAGACATTTTTCAGTCAATTTCTGCGAAAGTAGATAATGAACAGGGTGAAGCAGTTGTGCCATGTTGTGACTGGGTTGGTGACGGCGGTGCTGGTCACTTTGTTAAAATGGTACACAATGGCATTGAATATGGTGATATGCAGTTAATTTGTGAAGCTTATCAATTGATGAAAAATGTGTTGGGCTTAAACGCAGATGAATTACATCAGGTCTTTGATGATTGGAATAACACCGAACTTGACAGCTACCTTATTGAGATCACCAGAGACATATTTGCCTATAAAGATGAAGATGGTGAGCCATTAGTTGAAAAAATACTTGATACCGCCGGTCAAAAAGGCACGGGGAAATGGACAGGTGTTACTGCGCTAGATTTAGGTGTTCCACTTACCTTGATTGCTGACTCTGTATTTGCCCGTTGTATTTCATCGAAAAAAGAGCAACGTGTTGAAGCTTCAAAAGTAATTTCTGGTCCTGAGATCAGCTTTACAGGTGATAAATCCGCATTTATTGAAGATTTACGTCAAGCCGTATTAGCAGCCAAAATGGTTTCTTATGCGCAAGGTTATATGTTGATGGAAGAATCAGCAAAAGAGTATAACTGGGAAATCAACTTTGGTGATATTGCCTTAATGTGGCGTGGTGGTTGTATTATTCGCTCAGCATTTTTAGGGAAAATCAAAGAAGCCTACGATGACAACCCACAAGTGGGCAATCTATTATTAGCGCCTTATTTCAGAGATTCAGTGGTTGGTTCACAAGCTGGCTGGCGTCGTGTCATTTGCACGGCTGTTGCCAATGGTGTAGCCGTACCTTGCTTAAGCTCAGCACTGACTTATTTTGATGGTTTTAGAACAGCACGTTTACCAGCTAATTTATTACAAGCACAACGTGATTACTTTGGCGCACATACCTATGAACGTATCGACAAACCAAGAGGCGAATTCTTCCATACCAACTGGACGGGACGTGGTGGTGATACCGCATCGACAACATATAACGTTTAAGTGAAATTCTTGGGACAATATTATGCATATTGTCCCTTAATATCAATCGGATTAATTAATCGATCACTTAGCGAGAATTAAAAGGCTTAGAGGCAAGGCATTGATTGAAGAGAATGGTTGTTCCCTTGTCAAAATCAATAACGCCGGATTTATGCCTTTTAAACTCGCCCTTCGGGAGTTCAGTAGCAAACTGATAACTTCACAAAATGAATGAAATATAGAATAACTATGTTTAACTCATTTTGTTTGTTCTAAGCTCGCTACAGAAGCTCTAAGTTGGTCGATTTATTAATCCGTTTGGTATAACCAACCCCGTATAAAAATATATCCCCATGTTACCTCAAAATGCAGGAATGAAAATGCCAACTCAACTCGAACAGTTACGTAAATTAACCACCGTTGTTGCCGATACCGGTGACATTGAAGCCATTAAGAAATTTTTACCACAAGATGCGACCACAAACCCTAGTTTATTACTTAAAGCATCTGAAATACCTGAATACCAAAACCTAATCACTGAATCTATCAGCTGGGCTAAATCACAATCAAATGATGTTGAACAACAAGTGATTGATTCGGGTGATAAACTTTCGGTAAATATCGGTCTTGAAATATTAAAAATTGTACCTGGCCGCATTTCTACTGAAGTGGATGCGCGTTTGTCTTATAACAAAGACGCATCACTGACTAAGGCGAGAAAACTCATTGCCCTTTATAACGATGCCGGCATCAGTAATGATCGGGTATTAATTAAGTTAGCCTCTACTTGGGAAGGCATTCAAGCAGCAGAAGTGTTAGAAAATGAAGGCATCAACTGTAACTTAACGCTTCTGTTTAGTTTTGCTCAAGCTCAAGCCTGTGCTGAAGCTGGCGTATTTTTAATCTCGCCATTTGTTGGCCGCATCCTTGATTGGTACAAAAAAGCTGAAGGCGTTGATAGTTATCCTGCGGATAAAGATCCTGGCGTAGTCTCAGTGAGCGAAATCTACAATTACTACAAGCAACACGAGTATAATACTGTTGTTATGGGCGCAAGCTTCCGCAATACCGATGAAATTTTAGCATTGGCTGGTTGTGATCGTTTAACTATTGGTCCTGGTTTATTAGCAGAACTTGAAGCAAACACGGGTGATGTTCCGGTTAAGTTAGCTTATAGCGGCGACATTAATGCCAGACCAGAAAGATTGTCAGAAGCAGAGTATCGTTGGGCACATAACCAAGATCCAATGGCCGTTGAAAAATTAGCCGAAGGCATTCGCAATTTTGCCCTTGATCAAAATAAGCTAGAAGTCACTTTAAGAGCACAACTCTAAGACTTCAACATAACCAATGTTCGATAAGCTTTACCAAGATAAGGGATAGAAGCTAAGTATGTCTTTATTTACACAATTAAAAAGTTATCAGGCCTTGCAAGCGCATTTTTCAAACGTTGAAAATGTTCACATGCGAGATTTGTTTGCTGCAGATGAACAACGTTTCAATAAACTATCCACCAATGCCTGTGGCATTGAACTGGATTATTCGAAAAATAGAATAACAGATGAAACACTGCAACTGTTATTTGATCTAGCGCGTGAAGCTGGCGTTGAAGAAAAACGCGACGACATGTTTACCGCTAAAAAAGTTAATACCAGTGAAAACCGTGCTGTTTTACATACGGCCTTGCGTAATATTTCTAATATCCCTGTCATGTTAGATGGCCAGGATGTTATGCCAGATGTGAATGCAGTGCTTAAAAAAATGCAGCGCTTTGTTGAGCAAGTACATAACGGTACTCGTCAGGGCTTTACAGGAAA
The DNA here is from genome assembly GCA_913049915.1 of uncultured Colwellia sp. Lineage (GTDB taxonomy): Bacteria > Pseudomonadota > Gammaproteobacteria > Enterobacterales > Alteromonadaceae > Colwellia. The sequence goes on along the minus strand of CAJWZC010000011.1, from coordinate 14,305 downwards.
ATCCTTCACTGATGTATTAGCCATTGGGATAGGTGGCTCATTTTTAGGGCCTAAAATAATAACGGAAGCTTTAAAGCCTTATCAGAACTCAGCAGTTAAAGTGCATTTTGTCGCCAACGTTGATGGGGCGCACATTCATGATGTTTTAGCAAAGTTGAACGTTGAAACGACCTTAGTTGTCATGTCTTCAAAATCATTTGGCACACAAGAAACGGTTAAAAACACCGAAACAGCAAAAGAGTGGTTTTTAAGCAATGGCGCGGAATTTACCGATATAAAAAATCACTTTATCTGTGTTTCTTCAAATATTGCCGCAGCGACTGAATTTGGTATTGCTCAAGATAATATTTTTCCGATATGGGATTGGGTCGGTGGTCGCTATTCGTTATGGTCGGCTATAGGATTGCCGATTGCCTTAGCCCTAGGTTTTGATAACTTCAAAGCGCTACTTTCAGGGGCAAATGAGATGGATGTACACTTTCGAACGGCACCTTTGGCAGAAAATATTCCGGTTATTTTAGGCCTGTTAGGTATTTGGTATATCAACTTTTTTGATTCACAAAGTCAGGCACTATTACCCTATGATCATTACCTCAGAGGCTTTCCTGCCTATGTACAGCAGCTAGATATGGAATCTAATGGCAAAATGGCGACACCAAACGGTGATTGTTTAGATTATGCCACAGGGCCTGTAATCTGGGGAGCTGAGGGATGTAATGGCCAACATGCTTTTCATCAATTGATTCATCAGGGGAGTATTTTGATCCCTGCTGATTTTATCATGCCACTTAACTCTCAACATGAAATGAGTAATCATCATGCCATGTTAGCGTCAAATTGTTTTGGCCAAACTCAAGCATTAATGCAAGGTAAATCTTTAGCACAAGTGAAGACTGAACTTGATGAATTAGGTTTAACTGAAGAAGAAATAAACCGCGTAGCACCACAAAAAGTATTCGAAGGTAACAAGCCCAGTAACACCTTATTATTTGATAAAATGACGCCTCATGCACTCGGAAGTTTAATTGCTTTGTATGAGCATAAAGTTTTTGTGCAAGGTACTATCTGGGGCATTAACTCATTTGACCAATGGGGGGTAGAGTTAGGTAAAGTATTAGGTATTGATATTTTGGCTAAACTCGAAGACAATTCATTAACACTTGATAGTGATAGTTCAACGAATGCTTTAATTGCGCGTTTTCGTAATAGAAAAAATACCGAAGTGGATTTTGTTGAAAAAATTGCCGTTTAAACGCATTAATCCTGTTAAATTTATGCGCTGAAACTGGATATGTAGACTTAGAAGGTAGCTAAATATGAATAGCATGTTCATGCTATTCATATTATTGTCATTTGTATTTCCCTGCTGCTGTTGTAAAACCAACCAAAATGTCAATTATGTCAGTTTTCAAGGCAGCTCATCTAAACTTAATAAAATTGATAGAATAAATGATTCAAGAATATTTACGTTTTATAAGGCATAGCTGGCCAATGCTCATTTTTGGCATGATGACTGTTTTCATGGGGAATTTCGGTCAGTCCTTTTTCGTCAGCTGGTTCGGCAGCAGCTTTCAAGAAAGTCTTGGTTTATCAGCCACAAGTTATGGCTCAGCCTACTCAATGGCAACACTTGCCAGTGGCCTACTACTTATGTGGATTGGTGGCAGTATTGACAAGATCTCGTTAGAAAAGTTTATCGTATTCTGCACACTTGGACTTTTCCTGGCTGCGCTCACGCTCTGGCAAACCAATAATTTAACAATGCTTGTTATCGGGCTTTTCCTACTACGTTTTTTTGGTCAGGGACTTTTTCCACACACCGCCATAACCACAATGATAAAAGAGTTTTCGTTGAATCGTGGCAAAGGTCTGAGTGTGGCAACCGCTGGTGTGCCCTTAGGTGAAATCATATTACCTTCCATTGCCGTATTTCTTATTACACAATTTGGCTGGCAACAAAGTTGGCTGGTCATAGCCCTATCAGTCCCCTTACTTTATCTTCCTCTGGCACTTTTTTTTATTAAACGCGGGAAAAATAAAAAATATACTGAACATCAACCAACGGTAGACAGTAATACTTCGAAACCTCTCAAAGAGGATGGCACTAGAAGAACACTACTTGCCGATTATCGTTTTTGGTTGGCACTACCCACATTTCTTGCCGCACCATTTATCGTGACAGGAATATTTATTCACCAGGGCTTTTTTCTCCCTCAGATGGGCTGGACACCAATATTTTTTGCCAATTGCTTCGTCTTTTATGGGATTGCCCATTGGCTTTCATCCATGTATGCAGGAGCAATGGTTGACCGATTTAGCGGCAGACAGCTGTTTAAGTATTATCCCATCCCAATGTTCTTCGCTTTGTTGTTGGCATCGTTGCTAACAGGTAACTGGGTTGCTTACGCGCTACTTATTTTACTCGGCACCGCCATTGGCTCAGGCAGTCCAATCGTTAATGCGCTTTGGGCTGAAGTGTATGGCACCAAGCATATAGGCAGAATACGAGCACTCATGGCATCCCTTGCTGTGATATCTACCTCGATTTCTCCAATCTTATTTGGTTATCTTATCGACAATGGAATCACCGGCTCTAAGCTTTTCTTCTGGCTCTCCATGTACGTATTACTGGCAATGTTTGTCGCTTTCTTTTCATACGCTAACGAGAAGTAACTGGAAATTTGATTCATCATGTCTATTGACAATATTATTAGAGAAAAACACCGAATAGGGAAATACATGCCCTACTCGACGTTTTACTTTAGTATTACAGAGCTTTCACTTTATTTACCACGTTTTCAACGGTAAAACCAAAGTGTTTGTATAGTTCAGCCCCTGGAGCTGATTCTCCAAAAGTAGACATACCAAGCACATCGCCAGCAAAGCCAACATATTTTGCCCAGTAATCAACATGGGCAGCTTCAATTGCCACACGTTTAGTCACCGATGCCGGTAATACACTTTCTTTATAAGCTGCATCTTGAGCATCGAATACGTCAGTAGATGGCATAGAAACCACGTTAACCTTAACGCCGTCAGTCGCTAATGCTTTTGCAGAATCTACCGCTAAGCCAACTTCAGAGCCAGTAGCAATTAAAATCACTTCAGGTGTTTGACCACAATCAATTAAGACATAGGCGCCTTTGGCAATATTCGCTACTTGCTCTGCATTACGAACTTGTGCGGGTAAACCTTGACGAGAAAATATTAACGACGTTGGGCCATTTATACGCTCAATACCGTGTTTCCATGCCACCACAGATTCAGTAGTATCCGCAGGGCGCCAAGTTGACATATTTGGGGTCATCCGTAAGTTAGCTAATTGTTCAATCGGCTGATGGGTTGGACCATCTTCACCTTGACCAATGGAGTCGTGGGTATAAACAAAGATATTTTGAATGCCCATTAATGCTGACATTCGTACCGCATTACGGGCATATTCCATGAACATCATGAAAGTAGCGCCGTAATTGATAAAACCGCCGTGTAATGAAATACCATTCATGATACCGCTCATACCAAATTCACGCACCCCGTAATAGATGTAGTTACCGGCAGCATCATCTTGAATACCTTTTGAACCAGACCATAAGGTTAAGTTTGAACCGGCTAAATCGGCTGAGCCACCTAATAATTCAGGTAGTAACGCACCAAAAGCTTCGATAGTATTTTGCGAGGCTTTACGTGAAGCGATGTTTTCAGCTTTTTCTTGAGTATCGAGTATCAGTTGCTCAGCCGCTGCGGCAAAGTTTTCGGGCAATTCTTTGTTAATCACGCGGCGAGAAAATTCAGCTGCAAGCTCTGGGTAGGCTTCAGTATAGGCCGAGAATTTTTCTGCCCATTGTGTTTCTAGTGCCGCACCTTTTTCTTTACCGTCCCATGCTGATTTTATTTCGCTAGGAATAACAAATGGTGCATGTGGCCAATTTAAAAATTCACGTGCCGCGGCAATTTCATCATCGCCTAAGGGTGCACCATGACAGTCATGACTGCCTGATTTGTTTGGTGAGCCAAAACCGATAATGGTTTTGCAGCAAATCATGGTCGGTTTGTCGGTTACTGATTTAGCTTCTTCGATTGCAGCAGCAATCGCTGCTGGGTTATGGCCATCTACGTCGCTAATCACATGCCAACCGTATGCCTCAAAACGCATGGGCACATTTTCAGTGAACCAGCCTTCAACATGGCCATCGATAGAAATACCGTTGTCATCCCAAAAAGTAATTAATTTTCCTAAACCTAAAGTACCAGCTAATGAAGAGACTTCATGAGAAAGTCCTTCCATTAAACAGCCGTCACCTAAGAAACAGTAAGTAAAATGGTCGACAACATCATATTCTTCACGGTTAAACTGGGCTGCTAAGGTTTTTTCAGCAATAGCCATACCAACGGCATTTGATAACCCTGCGCCTAATGGGCCAGTAGTGGTTTCAACACCTTTAGTGTAACCGTATTCAGGATGACCTGGTGTTTGAGAATGCAATTGACGAAATTGTGCCAGTTGCTCAATCGGTAAATCGTAACCTGATAAATGCAATAGTGAATAAATCAGCATAGAGCCGTGGCCGTTTGATAACACAAAACGGTCACGGTTAACAAAATCTGGATTAGCAGGGTTATGTTGTAAAAAATCACCCCATAATACTTCGGCAATATCAGCCATTCCCATCGGCGCGCCTGGATGACCTGATTTAGCTTTTTGTACCGCATCCATGCTTAAAGCACGAATCGCATTTGCACGTTCTTGACGTGATGACATAACTACTCCTAATTAGTAGAACAGAATAAATGATTTAAATAAATTAATGGATGTAATGATTACGTGCTGTGCTATTTTCAAGGCCGATAGCGCCGTTGGTGCGATAAAAATACACCCTACGTCCATCTTCTATGACCCAAACACCACCAGGGTATTCTTCTCTCTAGACTTCAGTAATAGCGTTTGTTCGCATAACTATGTTGTTGTCCACTCCTTTAACGACTAGTCAAAAAAAAAGGTTGCATTAACAACCTTTTTTATAGCCAGTAATTTATCAACTAAAGTCCAAATAGACCCGGTAACCACAAACTAATAGCCGGGACAAAAGTGACTAACAGCAAGACCGTAATCATCGCCGCATACATAGGTAAAATAGGTTTCACAATTTGCTGAATGGATGTTTTGGCAATACCACAACCAACAAACAAGACACTACCTACTGGTGGCGTACATAAACCAATGCATAAGTTGAGCACCATCATAATGCCAAACTGAGTCGGCTCGATGCCTAAACTCGTGGCTATAGGTAAGAAAATAGGGGTAAATATCAATACCGCCGGCGTCATATCCATAAAGGTACCGACCATTAATAAAATAAGATTAATCATTAATAATATCATGATTGGATTATCCGATAACGCCAACATAGCCGCGCTCAAATCCTGAGGAATATTGGTATAACTTAGAATCCATGACATCGCACTAGATGCCGCAATCAGCAACATGACTACAGCAGTAGTTTCTACTGATTTCAATAATATATTGGCTAAATCTGAAATTTTTACTTCTCTATAAATACCCACTGAGAGTAATAAGGCATAAAGCACTGCAATAACACCCGCTTCGGTCGCAGTAAAAACACCAGATAAAATGCCACCAATAACCAGAAAAATAAGAAATAGTGCCGGCAATGCTGCAAGCCCAGCCTTAAAAACCTCAGCAAGCGTTGATCTTTTCCCTAATGGATAATTATGCTTTTTAGCATAAATGGCACAAACCACCATCAAAGCCGCAGCTAGCAATAAACCTGGTACATAACCGGCGATAAATAGCGCCGCGATAGAAACACCACCACTGGCTAAGCTAAAAATAATCAAAATATTACTGGGTGGAATAAGTAAACCTGTGGTTGATGCGGTAACACTCACCGCCGCACTAAATGCTGGGTCATAACCTTCTTTTTTCATCGCTGGGATCATGAATCCGCCAATCGCACTGGTCGATGCAACAGCAGAGCCAGATATCGCCCCAAACAAGGTGCTTGAAATAACATTGACCATGGCTAAACCACCGGGCAAGGCGCCTAATAAAGTTTTTGCAAATTCAATTAAACGATGAGCAATGCCCCCTTGGCCCATTAAAATTCCAGAGAGGATGAAAAAAGGAATCGCCAATAAAGCAAAGCCGTTGATGCCACCTGCCATACGCTGGGCGACGGTCGTCAAAGCCGGTGTTATATCGATAGTGACCAGCATGGTCGCCAGCGTTGCTAGCCCAATACTGATAGAAATAGGCACATTGGTTAACAATAAAAGTAGAAAAACAACGATTAATAGTAAAATAGAAATATCCATGTTATTTCCCCTCCGCTTGCACTGTTAATGGATCAGATGTTAATGAATCATTTTCTAAGTGCGGCGCAATATATACTTGCCCGGCTAAAATATCTTTGATAAAAACTCCCGCATAAAAAATGATTAATAAACCACTCGCGGGGATCACCATATAGATATAGCCAATTTTCCAGCCTAAAGACGCTGATAGCTGATTAAGCTCTAAGGTTAACTGCACTAATTGACTGCCGCCATAAACCATCACTGTTAAGGCAAATAATGCCGAAGCCAAATAGCTGAATATGGCTAGCCACTTTTGGTGTTGTGCACTTTGTTTGTCAACCAAGTAACTTAATCCTAAGTGGGCGCGTTGACGATAAGCCCATGCTGCCCCTAAAAGTCCAATCCAAATAAGTAAAAATCGCGCTAATTCTTCAGTCCAACTACTAGGCGAATCGGTAGCAAAACGGGTAAATATTTGCCATGTGACATCAAGTACCATCAGCACCATTAGCGTTATCAGTACAGTTGAGAGTATTTTATCGATAATTTTTATCATGTTTATAAACCTCTATTCTATATCAGCAATTTGCTGTATTAAATCAAAAACAGGCTGACCTTTATAACTGTTATGCATGTCTTTTACTGCATCTTTAAATGCTGCTTTGTCTGGTCGAATAATGGTCACACCAGCTTCTTCAACCGCTTTTAGTGCCGCATCTGACGATGCTTTCCATAGTTTCTTTTGATAGCCAACAGAAAGTTGAGCCGCTTCTTGTACCCACGCTTGTTGTTGTGGATTAAGCGTTTTCCAAACATGACTCGACATTAATAAAATATCAGGCACTGAAGTATGCATATCTAGGGTGTAATATTTAGCAATATTATAGTGTTTTGACAGATAAAAACTGGGTGGGTTATTTTCGGCGCCATCAACCACACCTTGTTGTAATGCGGTATAAAGTTCACCAAATGAGATTGGTGTTGGTGAGCCGCCTAACGCTTCAACCATACGCATCGAGGTTTGGCTTTTCATCACTCTTATCTTTAGACCTTCCAAGTCTTTAGGAGTGCGTACTGGTTTATCTCGGGTATAAAAACTACGACTGCCAGCATCATAATAAGCGAGTCCTCTTAGTCTGACCGATTCACCGGCCAATAATAATTCTTTACCAATATCGCCATCTAAAACATTCCATAAGTGCTGTTCATCACGAAAAACATAAGGAATTGAAAATATTTTCATTTGTGGAACAAAGGCTTCCATTGGGCTAGTCGAAACTTTTGTTATTGCCAATGAGCCAATTTGCAATAACTCCATGGTATCGCGCTCTGAGCCGAGTTGACCACTCGGATAAATTTCGATATCCATGGTGTCATTAGAAAGCTCTTTTAAACGTTCATTCATAAAGACCATCGCTTTATGCACAGAATGTTTGGTATCTAAGCCATGCGCTAGTTTTAAAGTAATATGACCGTTGTCATTACTGCATCCAGATAAATTAATACTTGTTAGTACAACAACAGTTGCTATAGCCAGAGTATTAGTTAGGTTTCTTAATCCTAGTTTCATTATTTATTGCTCCTCCTAAGAGCTACTTAAGGGGACAGACCACTTCGAAAAAAACAACGAAATTGGCCTGTCCAGTTAACACCATAGCATTGCTACTTAGGATCATCAAGATCGCATTAAAGAAATTTCCATAACTTCATCAGTTGCACTTATTTTAAATTGTAGAAATAGGCTTTGTTTTTTTGTCTAACATGTTAAACTGGTCATTCCAATTATTTTCCCTTATGGTATATCATAAGGTATAAACAGCTAGCTTTTCATTTTTATGTGTTTTTATGCTTTGATTATTGCTGAATAATGCTGTCTTCGATATCGACAATAATTTGGTAAAACATAGTTAATTAATTAAATTTTAAAAGAGGAATTTATGGCATCTTCATCAGGTAAGGAACCACGTCTATACCAAAAAGTGGCTGAAAAATTAGTTGCTCTGATAGAATCAGGTGATTACACCGTAGGGATGCGATTACCAGCAGAACGTGACCTTGCTTCGATGTTTAGTGTCAGTCGACCAACGATCCGAGAAGCGGTGATAGCACTAGAGCTAGAAAGTTTTGTTGAAGTTCGCATGGGCTCTGGTGTTTACGTCATTGAAAATCGTAAAGGTAAAAGCCGTTTTTCTGACAAAGATGTCGGGCCGTTTGAACTCACAGAAGCAAGGGCTTTATTTGAAGGAGAAGCAGCAGGACTAGCAGCAACAATGATTACGGATGAAGAATTATCACTTCTTTCCGGTACGCTAGATGAAATGGCATGTGAAAATAAAAATGACATGGATACCCATGAAGCGGCGGACAAGAAGTTCCATATGATAATTGCAAAAGCAACAAATAATAGTGCGATTACTTCTGTTATCGAACAACTTTGGGATGAACGCGAAAGCTCTAAACTGACTAAACGTATGTATGAAAAAGTACGAAATAGCGGGCTAAAACCTTCGGTTGATGAGCATCGAGAAATCTATGAAGCCTTAAAATCTCGTGATGCTAAAACGGCTCGTGATTTAATGCGTGCGCATTTAATGCGAGTGATTGATGGTATTTTAGAAGCCACCGAAGTCGAAGCGGTAGAAGCGGCTCGAAAACAAACCATTAAGATTAGAGAAAGATTCAGTCAAACGCGTAAACTTGGCTGATTAGGTATTAGGTATTATTAAGATTAAAGCCTGTTTGTTCTTTGCAAACAGGCTTTTTTATGTGCAGGAAGTACAGTATATCGAAATTTCAGGAGCATAATTTTGTGTATGCACGGTATGTCAAGGTCACATGGCCGTTCTAAGTCATCTCTACCTTCACGGCATTAGTGCACGTCGATCACAAAGAGTGACGATATACATACTGAAACTGGTATTACAAAGTGTATTTTATGAATAGCAACCTTTAGCAAGTACTCGTCAATTAACCTTTAATCTTCGAATAGAACAACACGTATGTTGCTCAGCTTATCCCTTATTTTTTGTATTACCCATACACGCCTATGTGACCAATTCATACTATTCTCGGATTATACCCTTTTAAACGAAAGAACCTTAAACAACTGTTATAAATTAATAATAAATTTTCATTATGGTTTATCTCAATTTGTATTACTTCAAAAAAATAAACTTACCTTGACATATATGGTGAGTCATGATTATTATTGGACAGACCAATTTGTGATATGGCTATACAATATAAAAATTTTTGTCGTATAGGTATACTTGGCCGAAACGATTATAAATAAAAACTATAAAAACTATAAAAACTATAAAAACTATAAATAAAAAGATTTAGCTTAAAAGGGAAATGTAATGAAAAATATAAAAGTTAAAAAAACAGTACCTTGCTTTAAAAGAACACTCTTAAGTACAATAATTGCGATGAGTGTTATGAACGTAAATGCTGAAGAAGTTAAGGCGCAAAACGCAGAGAAAAAAGATCAAATTGAAATCATTGAAGTCACAGGGCTACGCGCCTCGATACTATCTGCAATTACCGCCAAACGCGACGCTGATTCTGTTATGGACACAATTAATGCCTCGGATATTGGTAAGTTTCCAGATACCAATTTGGCTGAATCCTTGCAACGAGTTACCGGAGTACAAATAGCTTCAGACGGTGCTGAAGGTGCACAAATTAGTATTCGAGGCTTAGACCCTACTTTTACCCGCGTCACCGTTAATGGTCAGGCCGCTGGTACTTCAGATCCCCGAGCAGGCTTTAACTTTTCCGGCCTAGGTTCAGAAATGGCCCTATCTCTTGAAGTAATAAAAAGTGTTACTGCTGCCCATGAAGAGGGTGGCATGGGTGGTACGGTTAACGTCAAAACTCGACGTCCTTTGAGTTTTGATAAACCAAAATTACAAGTAGGCGCCAAAGCTACCTATGAAGAGTTTTCTGAACAAACCGACCCTTATATAAGTTTTCTGGGAGCAAATCAATTTTTTGATAACAAGTTTGGTGTCTTGGTCAGTGGTAAATACTCAACACGTAATTATCGCGAAGACTTTCTCGACGTATCTACCTGGAACCTTATTGATGTTGACGGTGACGGAGTAGATACTGATCTTGGTATGGGGCGTATGCGTCAGAGATCACGGGACAGAGAATCAGAAAAGTATGATTTGACCACCACCTTTCAGTACCGTCCCACTGAGAATTCGGAATATTATTTCGATGTAACTTATGGAGTCCATGACCGAGGTGTTAGTCGAGATCAATACATTGAATATGATTTCAATAAGGCATCAAACAAAGAATCTAACTATGAAAGTTATACACTAATACCTAATGGTAACGACTTTAATACTATTACTGCAGCTACTTTTAAAAATAATACAGCCGACCTTTCTTTAAAGGATCAATCAGACTCTTGGGATCGCACAAGTCTTACTAGTGTACTTGGCGGTAATTGGACTACTGATAATTGGCTCATTGAAGGAGCCTTTAGTTATGCAAAGGGTACCACACTCAAAACGTCACAATATAATCGAATTAAACTTGATAGGAAGAAAGCTGGCTTATCGTTAGGGTATAATGTTGACCCTGGATATGCCGATAATATTGGCGCACCAGTGCCGATGAGTGTCTTCGTTTATGATGGCGATGGTAATCAGCTAGATGTATCTGATCCCAACTTTTGGTCTGCACGCCTTCGTGATGAAAATGAAGATTGCAGCAGCGGTGGTAAACAAGTCAAATGTACGTTTGCCGGCGGTGGTGATCGCGATATTTATGTAACCAATGCTTCCGCCAATCTCGATTTTGCCCGCGACGTAGAGTTTGGTGATATCAGCGAAATTAAGTTTGGTGGCCGTTACCGCGAGCGCGAACGGGAAGCCGAGCAGTATCAAAACACTAACCCAGAAGGATTAGCTGCCTTTCCCGATATGTTAGATATGCCTGGTTCATTTGCTGGTGAGCATAATAATGCTTTTACCAGCTTCCCGGGATTAGCAAATCCAGCTATGTACGACGGCCAAGTTCCACGTGATTTAGTTTTAGCTGCAGGTGGTGTCGATAACCGCTCAGTATTTAGAGCTGCAGAATATCTTTACGCTCTAGAAAAAACCGCAGCTGTCTATGCGATGGCAAATTTAGAAGGCGAATTCAACTTTAAAGATCTTGAGTATCGAGCTAATTTTGGTATCAGGGCTGTACATACTGACAATACCTCGAAGGGTATGTTGTGGGAAGGTGAAGAAGATGAAGGGCCAAAAGATAGCTTTGATCAGACTGAAGCAAATTTTAAGTATTGGGATATTCTGCCTAGTGCCAATATTGTACTATTGCCAACCGAACAATTATTGCTTCGCTTCTCAGCAGGCAAAGTGATGACGCGCCCTGAGCTCGGTGATGTTACTACCTCGGTCAAGTATTCTTATGTGGATAGAGTTGATGAGGAAACCCCGCTTAGTGTTGATGACTCAATTGAGATGACATTAGGTAATGCCCAGCTAGAACCTTTTCGAGCATGGCAGTATGATGCGGCTGCAGAGTATTACACCACGTCTGGCGGTCTGCTCAATATCGGGCTGTTCTATAAAGATATCGAGTCTTTCATAACAGACGCAAGTGTGGATGTTTGTGGTGATCCTACCGGTGGCGGATGGTTGCCAGGTGGTGAGCCCGGATTTGTTGACGGCCAATGTTATTTTGGTGGCGATGACGAAAATGGCACCATTGACTACACACAAAAGGTCAACGGTGAAGGTGCGACAATAAAAGGCGTTGAAGTTGGTATTCAACAGGTGTTTACCGATTATTTACCCTCGCCATTTGATGGTTTAGGTGTTCAAGCGAACTATACTTATGTTGATAGCACCAGTCCGCTCAGAGACAGAACCACTAACGAACCTTTACCAATGACAGGAGTTTCTGAAGATTCATATAACTTGGTCCTTTTCTATGAAAAATATGATTTCAGTGGTCGTATAGCCTATAACTACCGGAGTGAATATCTTGTTTCTAATACCTCGAGATCTTTGTCGGGTGAAGGGGTGATGCGTGACGAGCGTGGCCAACTTGATGCGTCTGTATCATATGACATCAACAAACATTTTAGTATTTCTTTGAGTGGCGTTAATTTAACCGATTCAGTAAAAATGGAATATGTCGGTGACGAATCTCGTTTAAGGACTCATTTTGAGTCAGGTCCTCGCTACCAACTTGGATTTCGTTGGAAAATGTAATAGCCGGTTGCGTTGCTTTAAATAAGCCTCCCAGTTAATTAGCTACATGGATAATGGTAGCTAGTTAACGACTATAGATAAAATAATAAAAATCTTTGGCCATACTCAATGCTGGCCGATATATTAATGTAATTAGTATATCGATCAATAAATTAGGTATCACTACAGATTTTATATTTTTAAGAAGTAATAATGAAAGTAGCCAAAGTAAGAGAAGTCTTAGTAAAAATACTCAGTATCAGCACGTTGTTAATGTTGAGTACGCTCGCCCGTGCTGAGCCTCAAACAATAGCGAATAAAGCAGCATTACCTAATGTGATATTGATCGCGGTTGATGATATGGGCTTTGATACCCCGGCAAGTTTTGGTGGTGTCGTGAAGGGGCTCACCCCTAATATTGATGCCCTTGCTGTCAAAGGCATGTCTTTTCGCCAAGCCTATAATACCAGTTCCCGATGCGGCCCTTCACGAGGCACAATGATGACCGGGCAGTATCAAGATGTTTATAACGAAAAACCCGGCAGTAGCAATACCACGGTAAGAAAAGGCGTGAAAACCATTCCAGAATATCTGGCGCCGCTTGGCTATATCACCGGACTTTTTGGTAAGGACAGTCACTACAAGCCACTAAAAAAATACGCTTTCGATCACGTTTCGCCAATGTCAGGCATGGGGGTCGGTCGTAGTCCAAGTCTATATGCTGCGAATGTAAGTGCCTTCATCAAGCAAGCTAAAAAAAAAGGACAACCGTTTTTCATCTCAACCAATACCCATGATCCGCATCGACCGTTTGCTGGTCAACCTCAAGAAATAAAATCGCTGAAAAAACGTTTCAAAAAAGAATTAAAACATATCAAAGAAAAACAGCCAACGATGAGTGCCGACAACATAACATACGTGCGACCGCCTGAAGTGACACAATACTCTGGCAAGAACAACAAGGGGCCTGGATATTTACCCGACCTTCCCGAGGTACGCGATGAATATGGTTATTATCTTAATTCTGCCCACCGAGCTGACAAGTTTGTTGGTGCGATGATTAAAGTATTGGAAGAAAATAATGTCCTTGAAAATACGCTGGTTATTTTCTTGTCGGATAATGGCATACACGTGCCTTTCGCTAAGGCCAATGTCTATCTGGCGAGTGTAAAAACCCCGTTCGTTGTTTATTGGCAAGGAAAAACCGTTGCTGGCACAGCTTCGAATAGCCTTATATCAACCATTGATCTGGTACCCACTATTCTTGACGCTGTTGGCTTAGATATTCCGAAAAATCTGCCGGGTAAATCTTTATTAGGCTTAGTATCTGACCCGAAAAAAGTTCATCACAGCCATGTTGTTGCTACGCTAAACGGCGTGCACGGTGAACATTTCGAAATGCGCTCCATTATCGATCAAGAGCATATTTATATTTATAACCGCTTTGCTCATAAAGGTTACAAATATTATGGTGGAGAATTTTCTGGTGGTTTGTCACTAAAAGGCATGCAACGTGCGGCTAAAAAAGACCCCGCGGTTAAAAAGCGACTGGACTTTTTATGGCAACGGGCACCTGAAGAAATCTATGACGTTAATAAAGATCCCTCGGCATTAAATAATTTACTGGCACAAGACAATGCTCATAAAAAACTCGCAACCTATCGGCAAGCAATGCATGCTTTAATGAAATCTATAGATGACCCTTACCTTGCTGATTTTGAAGACTTGTTGGATCAAAGTGATGCTAAATAAAGCTTTGCTAACTAATACCC
>CAJWZC010000010.1 GCA_913049915.1 uncultured Colwellia sp. | reverse complement strand
AATTCAATTAAGGTAAAGCCCTTTTGGTTTGTTTTACTATTCATACTATTTTTCATACTTCTTTCCTCAATTAACGAACAAATTTAATTATTTTAGACTGTATTTTAGATGACTTTATGGTCAGTCATTATTTATATAAATAATGACTGAGCTGTTTGCTGGCTGGTAACTAAAACTATTACCTACGCTTGCTAATGGCGATGGAGCAATATATGCACCTGAACTGTTACGTGATAATGTTTCTTTTAAGTGATAATGGCATAAAGTCGATGAACCACTACCCGATACATTAGCTAAATACCTGAAACTATCCTCTGCATTTATCTCAGTGACGCTACTGGCAAGTAACGGCGGTTGTTGTAGTACGCTAATCCATACGCTTATACAGTCTGCTATTTCCATAGTCTTGCCATTAATACCACTACCACTATTAGTACCTACTATATAGCCAGGACTAATAGTTGGTGAGGTCGTGCGATCTTCACTGGTTAAATAAACGATAGTACCGTCATAATTAACTATATTTACATCATTAGTATCTTTTGGACGTGCTTCAGCTTCCCATTGCGATCGTGCTAATGATATACCAGTAGCAAAGCCACCAGCCATAGCTTCAATGTTTGCTTGCTTCGCCTGCTCAGTTAAGTCAATAAATTTAGGGATCGCGGTTGCGGCTAAAAAGCCTAAAATAACAACAACAATAACCAGTTCAATTAAGGTAAATCCCTTTTCTTTTGACACACGACAAGCTTCAGTGACCTGACGTTTTAGGGTAATACTTTTACGGGAAGTACTTTTTATCATTGAGATAACCTTTTGATGTCAGTTGACGCGTTGAATAAATACTCAGTAACATTAGCCAACAATTGTAAGTATAATTTTAGCTTACCTTAGCCTTCATAACATTATGGACATTTATAAACTATTTTACAAAGTTTAATAATTTTAATTCATTGAAGACGTGAATAAATTACTATTTAATCGAATATAAAATATTACTATTTAGTATAGCAAATTAATTAACCTGTTTTACTTTTCCTGTATCACTACGATAATCAAAAGATTGCCCGTTGACAAGACTATAACGGCATAAGCGACCGCTTTTTATATCATTATTCTTAATTTCGATCGCTATGACTATGGATGTTGCTACTTGTAAGGGCATTGCTAAGGTTTGCTGCCAAATATGATGACAAGCAAAACTGGTTTGGTTCGTATCAATCCAACCTAATCTATTAACATTAACATATTGTTTTTCTTTATTATTCAATTGACTCAGTATAACTATATCAGGTTGTTTATCCATTAACCATTGACCATGAATAACATTAACTTTACTGGTAAAACTTTGTGCTAAACCGACAAAAGCAATATGTGTTATATTTTCTTGTTGGCTAAAAAAAAGGTCTAATAAAATTTTCATCAGTACCGTAATAATGATAATCACTAGAATAAACTCAATAATAGATTTTCGTTTTTTTTTAGTATAGTGAGGTTTGTTATCAATCATCTTTACGACTAACCTTGCATGGCAGAAGCCATATCCCACATAGGTGTGAAAATACCTAGCGCTAAAACCAGCACCATAGCAGCAACGACTACTAAGAGTAACGGTTCAATCCTGGCTGTAAGAGTTGCCAAGTCATAATCAACTTCTCTCTCGTAATAATCCCCTACCTCGCCCAGTAACTCATCAACCCGGCCAGTTTCTTCACCAACCGCTACCATCTGCAATACTAATGGCGTAAATAAGGCACTAGCGACAGCTGATCTCAATAAGCTATCACCACTTTCTATACCTTGACGCATAGCGGAAATCTTTTTCTGCATATAACTATTATCAACTGCTTCGGCCACTAAAGTTAGGCCTGTAGTCATAGGTACGCCCGCTTTTAATACAATGGCAAAACTATGGGCGAAGCGCGCTAGTATAGAACGTTCAATAATACTGCCAATAATAGGAATTTTTATCTTACGTCTATCCCACTGGTATCGGCCTTTCTCAGTTTTTAGCGATTCTTTAATCAGAAAAAAGACCATCAAAATAACAAGTAACATGTAATACCAATAATTGATAAACAAGTTTGAACTGGCAATTATAAATTTCGTAGCAGAAGGAAGATCCGCCCCCAAACGAGAAAACATATCGGCAAATGTAGGGATAACAAAAATATTTAAAATGACTATGGCTGCAGATATAGCAATCAGTACCATACTGGGATAACGCAATGCCGCTTTAATACGCTTACGCGTATCTAGTTCACGCTCTAAGTAAGAGCTTAATTTAAAGAATGCTTGGTCTAACTGTCCGGTGTTTTCACCTACATGAACTAAGGAAACAAAAAGATGATCAAATATCTTAGGGTGATTATTTAATGCTGAAGAAAAAGTATACCCCCCTTCTAGTTGCTTACCTATATCCGTTAATGCTTTTTTAAGCGCTATTGAATTGGCCGATTCCACCATGCCATTAATTGACCGTAATATTGGCACACCTGAACGCATTAACGCATACATTTGCCGACAAAAAACAATCATCTCTTCTAATGAGACTTTACCATTATTGAATAACTCAAAAACATCAACACTCGCGGTACTATTACCACCTTGTTGTGCTAAAACAATAGAGATAGGGGTAATACCCTTTTTAAATAGCTTTTCCGCGGCCACACCAGCATTAGCAGCTTCTATGCTATCTTTTACTTGGCTGCCGCTGGTATTTCGCCCTGTATAATTAAATGACGCCATAAAACTCTCTATGATAAAACATATGTTACTTGCCTAAATATCGATGCAACAGATTAATTAATATCAATTGTTTCAACCAAGCGTAATACTTCTTCTACTGTTGTAGTACCTTGTACAGCATAATCAAAAGCCGCTCTAGCTAAAGGAGTAAAACTAGGACTGTCCATTGCTAGCTTACTAAATAGCTCACTGTCATTACGCTTTAAAGCAGCCATCATACCTTCATTTATTTCAAGTAATTCAAAAACACCAACTCGCCCTTTGTAACCGGTATATTGACAGGTTTGACAACCCTTTCCCTGCATAAACTTACTACTTCTTGCCTGTTCACCCGCTAAGTTTGTTAACCAAAATAGTTCTTGTTCGTCCGCTTGATATTCAATGGCACATGAGTCACAAACTCTACGAACAAGACGTTGAGCGACAACCGCTCTCAATGCACTACCCACTAAAAATCCGGCAGCACCCATATCAATTAAACGCAACGCACTTGTTATAGCATCGTTGGTATGCAATGTTGATAACACTAGATGACCAGTTATTGCACCCCGTAGACCTATTTCTACCGTTTCTTGGTCGCGCATTTCACCTACCATCATAATGTCGGGATCTTGTCGAAGAGCAGTACGTAAAATACTCGAGAATGTTAAATCAATCTTAGTATTAATTTGCACTTGGTTAATACGAGGTAAACGATACTCAACCGGATCTTCAGCGGTAATTATTTTTTTACTTGCTTCATTTAGCTCACTTAACGCTGCATATAATGTCGTTGTCTTACCACTACCTGTAGGCCCTGTAACTAAAACCATGCCGTGCGGACGATGAATTTGTAAACGGACTCGTTTAACAATATTAGCCGGCATACCTGTTTGTTCTAGGGATAAAAGACCAGCAGATTGGTCTAATAAACGCATAACTACAGACTCGCCATATTGCACCGGCATAGTAGACATACGCACATCAATATTATGACTACTGATGTCTAAATTAAAACGACCATCTTGTGGAATACGTTTTTCTGATATATCTAGACCCGCCATTAGCTTAAGACGTAACACCATAGCAGAAGCAATTTTATTTTCTTTAAGTATTTTTTCTTGTAAGACACCATCAATACGCTGACGAATACGTAGTTGATGCTCTTCTGGCTCTATATGAATATCTGAAGCGCGCATTTGTACGGCATCTTCAAAGACTGATTGCAGTAACTTACCTACGGTTGCATCGCCACCTTCATCAAGAAAAGTTGTAGAGAGATCAAAGCTGGATGACTCTTCATACTCTTCTTCGAGTTGACTTGCAAAAGATTCAATCTCAGCCGTTCGACGGTACAAACTATCGAAAGCATCAAAAATCTGTGATTCCATCACTACCGCAATTTCAATACGTTTTGGCGACAACATTCGCTCAAGTTGATCTAAACCACTTAAATCAGCAGGATCACTCATACCCAATAAGACAGAAGCGCCTTTGTCTTTAATAATTAACGCTCTTAAACGTCTAGCATGTACTTCTGGCAGCAAACTCGCAACATTAGGTGATATTTTATGTTGCGAAATATCCATAAATGGTACATCGAGTTGTTGCGCCAAGAACTGTAACAATTGTCTTTCAGATAAATAATCAAGCTCAATTAAGGTGTCACCAAGCTTACGACCCGTTTGCTTTTGACTTGATAACGCTTGCATAAGTTGCTCATTGGTTATGATGTTCTCATGAACCAATAAGTCACCTAAACGCATCTTTAATTTTGGTGCTGCCATAATTTGTCCTACTGTCCTATTGCTTGTATGCGTTGCTGAATAAAATTTACTGAAGCAACGGATAAATCATTTTTTGTCAGTGCTTGTTTATAAGCCACACTGGCTAAATTAAATTGACTACTTTTATCGTGTAATACTGCCAGACCTAAGTACCAGCGACCCACATCTGGTTGTATAACAATTAATATTTTATAAGATTCAATAGCTACATTATTTTGTTGTGCTTGCTGTGCGGTATTGGCCAGCATAATTTGATATTGTTCATCTTTTAACTGAGCTAACGGTTTCAAGGTATTTAATGCTGTAGTAATTTGTCCTTGCTTTAGATGAATGCGTGCTTTCATCTGGCGCAAGCTACTATCTTTGCCGTTTAAGGCAATACCTTGAGATAATAAATTTACCGCATCTTGATAGGCTTGGCGTCCAAACCATAAAGCGGCTAATTTCTTACGCGTTTGGCTATCATTTGGTTTGATGATAACCACTTCTTCTAACAGTTTTTCAGCCTTATCTATTTGCTTCGCCACTAAAGCTTTTTCAGCGAGAACTAATTTTTGCGCAGCCAATTCATCCGCCGATAATTGACGACGTGACACTGACATTTTGTTTGTTTTAGTTTTGACCAATGTAATAATATCGTGACTATGCTTTGATACTGACCCTGAGTGACTATGGGTATCTGCTACCATTTTCTTCGCCGGAGTAACTCGACTCGAGCTATTATTTATCACAGTTTTTGCAGCTATTCGCTGAAAATCACTTTCAGAATGGTTATCTAATAGTGTCTTGTCTAAATCTATTGGTACTGAAATACTCATTTTTTTTGCCACTATGGCTGGTAGATTTCTTTGTTTATTGTTTGGTTTTTTAGTTTGCTGGTTTTCTTCTATAGTAATTGGCGCTGTGTACGTTCTATTTTCGTTTATCTCTAATTCACTAGCCTTGTTTACTTGATTCGTGACTAGCTGACTTAGCTGACTATTATCTTTTTCAGCTTTTAATGCCTTATTCTCGCTAACTAAGTGCCAAACATAAAAGCTAATAAAACAAATAGCAAAGACAGAAATACTGGTAACTAGCACAATTATTTTTGATGAGTACGTTGACTCGAGATGACCTGACTGAACGGTACGAGCATTTGATTCAGGGCTTCGTTGTTCTAGATCCTTCAACATTTGATTAATTACACTCATTATTTAACTACCAGGGTATAATAGGTTAACAATAAAGCGATAAATAACCCTAAAAGTGAAAAAGCCAACAGATTTATTTTCGATGATCGTTCAATACTTTCAGTATCCTTTACCGCAGCTTTTAATAATTTTACCGTCATTTTGTAATGTCCTTCACCATAAGCAAGCATCAGCATTTTGTGGCACAAAATATTAACCAGTCTTGGAATACCCTGACTAACTTGTGCGATTTTTTGGCATATCCTTGCAGAAAAAAGTTCTACACCTTTATAACCTGCTACTTGTAACCTATGGTGAATATATTGTTGTACTTCGGACGCATTCATAGCGCGTAATTTATACGCAAAAGTAATACGTTGTCTTAATTGTCTAAATTCTGTTTTAGCTAAACGCTTATCAAGCTCTGGTTGAGCAAACAAGACTACTTGTAATAACTTGCGTGTTTCTGTCTCTAAATTCGTAAACAACCTTAATGCTTCCAAACTATCTTCAGGTAACGCTTGTGCCTCATCAAGTATCAATACTACTGAATGTCCCTGACTATGTAATTCTAATAAACGCGTTTGAATACGCTGCGTAAGTAATTGCAGAGACATACGTTGTGCTTGCTTAACACCTAGTTCTACGGCAACAGCACGTCTTAATTCATCAGGGTTTAGGTACGGGTTTGGAATGTACGCCGTAACAAAGTGTGCTGGTATTTCATTAAGTAGCTTTCTACATAGCAAGGTTTTCCCAGTACCTACTTCGCCAACAACTTTAATGAAGCCTTCGCCGGTTTGCAGTGCCGTTGATAACACAGCTAAAGCTTCATCATGCATGGTCATTGGTAAATAAAAATTTGTATTAGGAGTTAAGCTAAAAGGCAACTCTCCTAAGCCGAAATGATATAAATACATAGTAACGCTACTCAGTGAACTAATTAAGCTAAATCACGCAATAACAGTGTTGGTTATTTACCATTTATACCTGAAATTATTCAGCAGCTTGGCAAAAAGTATGCTCGTTAGCATATTCTGCATCAGCACATTGCTCTTGGCATTCTGGTGTTAACTTATCTTCAGCAGATAACTCACACGCTTCTAGCTCTTCTGGAAACCACTTAGTTAATAAGCTACGTGCATCTTGTAACTGATTTTTCCAAGTATCTTGACCAACAACTATAGGTTTTAGCATAATAACTAATTCACGCTTTTGTGTCGTTTGTGATTTGCTCTTAAATAATTCACCAAGAAAAGGGATATCACCTAATATTGGTGTTTTCGATTCCATATCAACTTTATATGTTTCAATTAAACCACCAATGATGACGACCTCACCTGATTGAGCACGGATAATAGTATCTGACTCTCTAACACTACTTTGTGCTAGTGGTAATATCAGCGTTTCGCTACCAATCTGAATAGTTTTATTTTGCTCTTCAGTAATAGTCACTGAAGGATGGACATGTAAAATAACGCTGCCATCTTCACTAATTTGTGGGGTTACATCTAACGCAATACCCGAGAAAAAGGGTGTTAACTCAACTTCAGGTGTGGTGGTTGTTGAAGTACCCGTAGTGATGGTACTGGAAACCTCAGTAACAAAGTATTCATCTTCACCTACTTTAATTACCGCCTTTTGGTTATTAGTAGCAGTAATACGTGGGCTCGAAAGTACTTGGACATTACCTTGAGTTTGTAATAACTCGATAACACCAGAAAAATTACTACCATTAGTCTGCTTACTAAATGCCATACTATTAACACCGCCAATAGTATTCGAAATAACATTACCGACGACATTACCTGTTGTTGAGTAGACAAGATTTGCACTACCTACTTGGTCTAGTACCTGTTCCCATTTTATTCCTTGCTGAAAATCATCATTAAGGGTTACTTCCATTATTTTAGCTTCGATGATTACTTGACGATGTAAATGGTTTTCAGTCGCAGTGATGAATTTCTTAACCGCGATAATTTCTTGTGGTAACGCACGTACTGTCACTAAACCTGCTTGTGGAGAAACAATAACTGAACGACCTTCTCCATCGCCAACAAAGGCTGTTAATGATTCTTTCAGTTCATCCCAAAAATTTGACTCATTTTCGGTATACAGATTGATACCACTACTCTGGCTATTTGAGCCACTATTACCACTCTGACTACCACGGTTGTTGCTGTTGCCATTATTACTACTGCTATTGCTATTGCTATTGTTATTGTTATTACCGCTGTTAGGATCGTTTTCCGAGACGCCACCAGAATTGATAGTGGTAGTCGATGAGCCAAATCGTTTAAGGAATAGGTAATTTAAGGCTATAGTTTCAGTACGTATACCTGGAGGAAATACTTGTACAATATTACCACGACGAATAATTTCATAGCCGTATACATCTTCAACAACAGTTAAGGCTTCTGATAAGGTAACATTATTTAAGCTTAACGATATTTGTCCGATCACATCAGGGTGGATAACAACGTTATAACGTGAACCTCTAACAATAGCTTGAAAAAAGTCTTTAGCATCAACTTCTGTCGCTGAAATCTCCAAACGTTTTTCAGCTAACATACCTTGCTTGGCCTGACTCATGTTATTTAACATCAGCTCTTGCTGTACAGAGTTGGGTACTTGCGTTAACGGTTTTGGCCCATTAAGTATTTTCGTTTCTTTAATAGCTGCATCTAAATCGTCTTTTAACTCGACAGGACTATTAGGCACAGATTGACAACCGACTAAGACTAAACATAACGTCGACAAAGCAATTTTTAATTTTAGTTTTTTCATAGGGGGACTTGTTTTCATCATTAGTTAGCTACCGTATTTTCTACTACGTTACTTTTAAAACCTTTACTCTTAAAAACACTAATTTTTAATCGTTCAGATTTACTACGTAAGATCACGTTATGACTGTTAATTGCTGTGATGTGATACTCGCCAATATAGTCAAACATTTTATATATTTTACCATTAATCACCGCCGTATGAATGCCATCACCATGAATGATAGAAGTTAATACAAAGCCGTCATCACGGCTTATTTCTTCGCTATTACTACTAGAACCACTTACGCCAAAAGGTCGAGTAGGGTCAACATCTGCAGACAAAGATACTGGTGAATTTAATAGGGCTGTCCCAACAAGCAAGCCTGTGGTTAACCATGAATTAAAGTAAGTTTTAAACACCGACAAACTCCTTATTTAATCCTAAGCTATAGATGGTGATATCTACTTCACTGCGTGGGTAGTCTTTCACTTCGAATTGAAAATCTTGCCAAAAAAACTTCCACGATAACTTTTCAAGCTGCTGTAGATAATTACGTAATTGAAAATACTGACCTGATAGTTTGATTTTTATTCCATGCTTATATAGATTCAAACCAAGCCGCTCTGCTATTGGTGAAGACATATTAGTCTTTTCACCTTTGTCTGGCACTGATATATCTAATAACGGTTGCGCACCAATCAATTGAAAAGATAATAACGATACACCGGGTTCTAGATTGAGTAACTTAAGTAGCGCTTCACGCATTTCACTCGGGCTAATTAACTCTGTTGTTAAATGTACAAGTAGGCTGTCAACTTTGGCAAGTTTAGCTTCAAGTTGAGTTACTTGTTTAGCCATAGCTATATTTGGATCTTGCTTAAGTGACGTTTGAAATTCTTCAATAGAAAAGTTAAGTGATTTATTGGCCGTTGTAATTGTACGACTTTGTTTATCGAAAGTAATAATTTTGGCACTTTTATCATCAATAAAAAAATATGAAACAATAAAAAATATTGCTACTACTCCCGTTAAAAATAATAAAGCCTGCTCCCGACTAGTTAGTTGAAGAAACTTATCACTCAAGTCGTGCCATTGTTGCTTCATTAGCTTTCACCTTTTTTCGCGACAGAGCTGACAACAAACTCAGTAATATTTTGTTCATTTTTAGCTAATTTAAATTGCACAAACGCTTTACCTGATAATAAACTAGACGTTTTAAAGCCAGCTAGCCATGCTGGTACCGCTTGAGGGTTGCGGGCTAATCCTGTAAAACTCATTTCATTAGCGTTAATACTAATGGTTTGTAATCGAATATCTGTATGATGCATCGCCGACAGATCGTTCATCGCCATAACAAATCCACCTGCAAACGTATCGTCTGAATCGGTTAGTTTAGCTAAGAGTACATTTTTATGCTGTATCACTAATTTTAGTGTGTCTAGATTTTTTTTCAAAGCAGGAGAAACTTGCTTATTTTTCAGTTCAGATTCTAACTGTTTAACAAGTTTTTGTTTTTGCTGTTGCTCTATTAACAAGGCATCATATTTGGCGCCTGATTTCTTATAATTGACTTCAGTCACTACCGACCAAATAACCATCACCAACAATAACCCTAACCAAACACTCAACACCCTTGCCAATGTCAATAAAGGCTGTTCGGGGAAAATCTCAGCTTGTAATAAATTAATTGAATGCTTAGTTGTCATAACGCGCTCCCGTTAAAGCCTCTGCGTCAACACTGTATGTTACGTCTTGCAAACTGGCGCCGATTACCACACCAAATTCTCGATGTTGATGATACGGCCTTGGTAATTCAAGCATACTCACTGGCACAGCGCTATTTTCTACCAACTTTTCTACAACGACATGTTCTAACTCAATAGGTAATAAAACCTTTATACTTTTGATTGGTGCTTGTTTTAGCTGACGTTCAAAATAATCTGTCGAGCGTTGAATCTCTAGACTGAGATCATCAATAACAGTACTGGATAATTCTTCTACTGTTTTAGTAGCTATTTGAGCAAAGCCTCGTAAACGACGTTGAAAAAATATTTGTTTTTGTTTAACTATGATTAATACAATCTCTTCATTAGGCTGTTGACAAACTAATAAATGCGCATCATTTTGTGGCGGTAGTAAGTTTGCAAAAGCAAATTCTTGGGTAGTGATAGCACTTACCTTAACCATACCCTGCTCTGTCGCTGTTACCAGTTTTCTTAATTCATCTAACGGAGCGCAAACCACATTGATTTTTTCTTGGCCACCAGCAAGGGTTGGTGCATCATAATAATCCAACACCATATTAGTCGGTGAAATAGTCACTAGATCTTTAATTTGCCATTTTAACGCACTGTTTAATTCATTGTCAGCTACGTTAGGCTTATCAACTTGCACTACTTCAGATTGAGCTTCATTCAGTACTAAAGTAGCTATCCCTTTGAGTTCACAGTTAGCGTGCAGTGCCTGAATAGCTTTTGAAAAATACGAAGAATTAGCCTTTTCAAATGTAAAAAACACTTGATCTATTTTATCTGTATCGATGAGGCTATTAAGTTTTTGTAGAGGAATTGAGCATAAGGAGACACCCTTTTGCTGAAAAGCAATACCAAGGCGCTGACTTGAATTTTTTTTTGAAAAAATTTGACTTATTTTCGTTATAAATGACATTTATCGGCAATATCGCATCACAGCTAAAATTATTAGCAATATACCCTTTTCTTCTTATATAGATCAAGCTTTACTATTAGCTAAGTTCATTAATTATTTAGTTATTTATACAATAAACAGGTCTATTATTTATGTACTAAATTTGTATTTTATATAAAATAAAGTAACGATAAAACAAGGACACGTAACTATTTCGTTTATAATATGTTTTTAACACTTTAGTAAATCTATCTTTTAATAAAAAATCATGTATAAGCCATTGTCAATATTACAAAAGATACAGCATCCTCTCTTTGAGAAACATAAGCTTGATGTACGGGTAAAACGCGATGATTTGTTGCATGACATCATTTCGGGTAACAAATGGCGTAAACTTAAATATAACCTTGAACAACTAAAGAGTAATAACTACCAAGGAGCACTAACTTTTGGCGGCTGTTACTCTAACCATATTCATGCTTTTGCCTATGCTTGTAAGCAAGAAACAATCCCTTGCATTGGTGTTATTAGAGGAGAATCAGACTATGCGAACAACTTTACTTTACGTTGGGCAAAGCACTGGGGCATGCAATGTCACTTTGTCGATAGAAAAACTTATCGTCGCCGGTTTGAGACAGGCTTTATTAATGAACTTAACGAAATATATCCGCAGCATTTAGTGATACCTGAAGGGGGTAGTAACTTACTCGCTATCCCAGGCGTAGCTGAGATAGTAACAGAATTAAATAGCCAAGCAGATTTCGATACTCTGATTACACCCGTAGGTAGTGGAGGCACTTTAGCTGGTCTAATTTCTGGTGATAGTGTCGCCAATAGCAAACACCATAAGATTTTAGGTGTAGCGGTATTAAAACAAGCAGAGTACTTAGTTGATGAAGTTAAGTGCTTACTTACCTCTGAAGCCCTAAAACATAATAACTGGGAGTTACTAACAACGTTTCATCGCGGTGGTTATGGCAAATTTAGCTCTACTGATGTAGAGCGCATCATCGCTTTTAACGAACAAACAGGGATAACCTTTGAGCCAGTTTATTCTGGCAAGATGATTTTGGCTTTCCTTGATTTAATATCGCAAGACTACTTCAACGCCAATGAACGTATTGTTTTATTACACACAGGTGGACTACAAGGACTAGGTGGTATGATAGAGCAAGGTAGATTAAGTGCCAAAGACTGGCCTACATTACCCTTTATTAATCATGAATAGGCACTTAAAATGGTCGCTAACCTAGTAAAGTAATGTGTCTTGATTAGTATGTTATATTACTCTGCTGACAGCTAAAATCTTAACTGATAACGACCTTGACTATCTGGGCGACCAAGAAACGATAAGGCAGATTGTAACTGTGCTGGAAATTTTGTTCCTGGTTTTAAAAACCCTTGTCCTGAAGCTTTTTGATTAGCTAATGATAACCGCGCATCAAAACTTAAGCCGAGATTATTTTTAAGCAATATCTTGGCTCTTAAGTCACCTTTTTTACAATCTAAATCGGCGTCTATCTTACCTAGTTTAATGTTTTTTTCTAAAGCAACCACACCTGAGCGAATCCAACTAATTTTTCCTCGCCCTTGCTGACAAACTAACTTTTCTGAACGATCTATAATCAACTCATTAAATGATAATTCGATATTACCTTGCGCCGTGATAGGAAGAGGTAATGGTAACTGCTTGGCAATATCATTTGCTGAAACAAAAAGCTCAACATTGTTGAGTTGTAGCTGATTAGAAGAAACTCGCAAAGTAAATTTTCCCTCAGGACCTACTGAGGTAGCATCACCAAAACTAACGTCTACTATAGGAGATAAAGTTAATAAGGACCAAAAACTAAGTTCTGTTTTAATCTGTTTAACCTGATTGTTAGCTACTGAAATCTGAGCTATTTCGCCTTGCCAAATAGAACCAGAAACAGTATCAATATCGATATACTTAGGATACTCAATATTGTTTACCAAAAATACTAGTGGCATTGTTGTCACTAAAAAGACTAAATAACTACTCAAAAATATTGCTATAATAACAAACCACTTCTTCATCTAATTTCTCTATCTTCTATTATTTGTATTTATTAAATGTTCGCAAGGCTGTCTAATCATAAGCAACTAATAAACTTATGATTCAGTGCTTACAACTTAGTAAGATGTAAACGCCTCACCTTGACTTCACCGACACTATCTCCGAGAGTTAAATCAATCGCTTTAACTTGTAAACCTTCTTTGTTTACTAAATGTTCTAGCCAAAGCAATAATTGCGTAAAAGGTGTACTGTCTATCCATACCTGTAAATCATCACCTTGCGGCTGCATCCGCGTTATAGTCAATTTATAGGTTTTTGCACTACGATTAGTCGCACTAGATATGGTACCTGTAAGACTCGATTTTCCATCTGACTTTTTAACTTGATTATACAAAGCAGTATTATCTTGCACCCAAGTTAATAATTCCTGCTGCCTTGCTAACTTACTATTAGCTTCAGTAATGCTGTTGTTAATCGGCTTCCATATCGCACTATAAAAAACAAACACAATAAAAAACAATCCCATAGCTACTACAAGACGCTGCTCTCGATTATTTAATTGTTGCCACCATACTTTCATTATGATGCTCCCTTATTGCTTCGCTTAATAGCAGTAGATTTGTTCTTATTTACTACTTTATTAGTAATACTGAAAGAACCTGTTACTTGATCACCCTGATTACTTTGCGAGCCCTGTTTAACCGTTAAATTAACCGCGGTTAATGCAATACTAAACTGTTCAAAAACCTGATAATCTTTCGCTGTTGCTTGAATACGTAATTCTTGTCTTTTGCCATCAAACTTTAACGACTCTGGTTTTAATGCTGGTACTTTAGTAAAGGCAGGTTGTACTTTCGCAAGCATAGCTAAAAACCCTTCCCTATCACCTACGCCACCAAGTAAAGCTAACTCACGATTCAATTGTGATTTTATGGTAGAAACCCTTACTCGTTTTGTTTTTGGAAAAGCTTGTTTATAAGTGGATACAATGCTTTGTTTAACTTGTTCTTGTTTGGCATTAAGTTGCCATAATTGTGTGCTTTTATGGCCTAAGCTAAGCAGAAGAGCAAATATGGCTACACCTGCGACCCATAACCATTGTCGTCCCACATTACTACGATTTTCTTTAACCTGGTATTGACCTTGTAGTAAATTAAATCGGTTTAATTTACTACCATAATTCGTCGCCATTAGTGCTAATGGTAATTCTTCAGACTTTTGGCTAATATTTAATTTTTCACTATAAGCTAAAGGAGAGTATGCCTCAATAAAAACGCTTACCGGCTGTCCACTACCATCTATTTCCTCGGATTGCTCGGTAGAAAAAGCTTGCCATTGCAACTGCCATATACCAGCATCTAAAGTAAACCCTTGCCAAATATTTTGACGAACAATAACTTGCTCTTGGTTAGTATTACCTAAAGTTATTACACTCCACCCTTCTTCGGTATGTGGCATAGCCAGTACATCAGGTAATATATATTGAGTATATATCCCAGCATCGGTTAACCATGACAACCATTGCTCCATTTGCTTATGGGCAACAATGGCGGTAAAGCAATTATTACCCTTAATATCGTCAGGTAAATCTGCATAAGCGAAAAAAAGCTGTTCGACGTCTTCAGCCAAACTATCCTCTAACATATAAGGCGTTGCTAATCGCATTGCTCTAGATGATTTAGCAGGAACTTTTAACGACTTTAACAATACATCACAGCCAGGCACTAAAACCTTAACCTGTCGTTGCTCTGCCTTACTAGTCAATTCACCGAGTTGCTGAGCATCGTTTAGCTCACCACTCGCTATAATTTCCTGCGCATTGTTGCTAGTTTCAGCCGTAACCAACCAATGAATGGTATTATGTGCTTGACTGCCTAGACGGATAAATAATGTTTCTATCACTAGTTACGACCTATAGTACGACTAATTATTTGAATTTGTTGTGTATCATTAACTTTCATTATTGAACTCATAGAAAAATAGCTGTTATTAAAACGTGCACTGGCTTTCAATTTGAAATATTGACTATCAACAACAAACTGTGTTTTTTGCCACTTTGCCATTTTTATCTTACTTAATTCAGGTAACGTATAAAAGTCTTCTAAGTTTTCATAACCTGAACTATCTCGTGCACTCAGTACTTCTTGCGCGTCTTCTAAACTTGAATCAAGTAAGGCTTGCAGTAATTCTGGTTTTTCCGCATCTAGCGTGTTGATATTTATTAAATGCTGAGTATTTTGTGGCAATACACATACATAAGGGGTCAGCGCTAAAATAACGGCAGGGGTAAAGTGTTCAATTAACCTTAATTCGTTAACACTACCTAAATAGCTATTAGCGGCAAGATAAGGGAATTCTCGAGAAGCATAATCGTTATCTTCTGCACCACCTGAGCCGGTAATCATATCATTACTATCGAGCCAATCGGTCAAGGCATTAACCATAGCTTCGGCTTCAAAATTACCAATACCTTCAATATTTAAATTGATGATAAGTCTTTCTAACACGGTGGCTGCAGGTAGTTGTTTATCACTACCTGATGTACTTTTTGAAGCGGTAGCACTAGGCGTTTTACTTTCAGGTTTCAATGGACTAGTAGGTTTTCCACCATCACTATCAGCAGCCTCACTCTTTGCGTTGGCTTTAGGGTGTAAAGCATTAAGGTTCAGACAGCTTTGTAAATCCGATATTTCACCACTAATTTCGCCAAAATCGACTGGGTAATTACTGCCCTCTTCAGCCCAAATTTGTTCAAGGTGTGTCACTTCAGGCTCATCTTTAAACGCTTTAATTAATACTCGTTTAGTGAATGCTTCAGCGCCCAGAGCATACCAATAGGCTTGTTGATTGAAAATAATATTGGTACTACGCTGCATTTGAGTTTGTAATCGAGTCGTCATTTGTGCAGCAATGATGGAGACTAAAGCAACAATAAGCATCACGGTAATTAACGCAACACCTTGTTGATTTTTTCGCTGTAAACTGAATAACGATAGACTAAGCGACATAAGTTAGGTTCTACTCTTTTCAGCGGTAGAATCATCACCTGCTACTAAAAACTGACGACGAATCAAACCATAGTCCTGTGTTTCAATTTCAATAGCAATAGCTAACGGTAATGTTTCGCCAGACCATTTTTTTTGCCATTTTTTACCATCATGAAATTCAAAACCGACACTCGTTACCTGAGTTATTAAGGGCCTTATTCTAGGCTCTTGGCCGACGACCGCATCAACAAAGTTATAATGTAAACGCTGTAATGTATCATCAACAAGACGATAGGCAACACTTTGCATATCACTACGCGGTAATAGTAGTCCTGGATTAGTCCAGCCATTACGTACAAAAGCAATCGCTTGCTCATCGGCTAAAAAGCTATCATCAGAGGTTTGTAAAAAACTTTTACCGGGCTCTTCGCCATTCACGCGCATTGTGCGTTTAGCTATTTGAGTAAAATCTCGTTCCATTAATAAAAAGGCACGTTGTAATTCATTTTGCCTTTCACTACGAATTTTTGAGCTTTCATCACCACGTAATACGGTATCAAAGATGGTAAAGCTGGCTAAACTTACCACTGAAAATATAGCAATAGCAATCAGCACTTCCAGTAAAGTAAAGCCTTGTTGAGTATATTTAACTATAACCTGAACCCTTTTAATGCTTACGCTCATCAAGGTTTATCCTGAGCTAGGTAAGTCATTAAGCTAGCACTTACCAACTCATCATCTTCTTTTAAGCGTATCTCCATCACTAAGGAGCGTAATTCTTTATTCGTTGTTTTTATTACTTTCTGCTGCCAATACCAGGTTCTACCGGCCATCTCAACGTTACCTTTTCGGTTATTTTTAGGCGGCCAAGTTTTATCTAAACTCACTTCAACTAATTGATTGGAGGCAACCCAGTTGGCAAACATTTGCTCTTCTAAATGACTAATATGACGGTAATTATTATCCGCAACACCTAACAGCGCTAAACCGGCAATAGAGAAGACCGCCATAGCCAGCATGACTTCAATTAAGGTAAAACCTACTTGTTTAAAAATATTAGCGTGATTAGTCATCGAGCACTGGTCCCTCAATAGTTAATGGCACACTGTATAAACCCGTAACGCGATAAGCTAAATCTTTAGCATCTTCAATATAGGCAAACTCTTCGGCTAAACGAAAAGTGACACTAAAAGGGCTAAGGTCTCCTCCGGAGAGAATATAGACTTGTGGAATTATTTTTTTCTCTCGCTCTTCTTTAGAAAGCAAGCTGAAATTATCTTCATCTTTTTCTTTAAAAGTATTAGCATCAAAGAGCATAGGCTCTTCAATGGGTAAATCATCTAGCTCTATGCTGAGCTCGACTTCTTTAGGCAAAGTAACATTGACCTGCCAGTCTTGATCTGGAATTTCAGCCCATTGGGTACCGTCATAACCAAGAAACTGATAGCTATCTTTTTTTACAACTAAGCCTAATTCAATATTATTAAGCATACCGTATTCAGCTGCTACTTCAAAAATTGCAGCAAAGCGAGCACTCTCATATTGTAGTGAATCATCAGGGCGTTTACCCGATACATTAAATTGCACCAAACTTGCCATGAGACCAATAATAAGCACCACAACCATCAACTCAATTAAAGTAAAGCCGCCGTTTTTCAATACTGATTTTGAATGTTTAAGGTTCATAATAAAATAGTAATATTTAGAAGTGTCTCTTACACCAATGACACTTAATAAGTGA
This sequence comes from uncultured Colwellia sp., assembly GCA_913049915.1. Lineage (GTDB taxonomy): Bacteria > Pseudomonadota > Gammaproteobacteria > Enterobacterales > Alteromonadaceae > Colwellia. Next base: position 46,206 of record CAJWZC010000010.1, on the reverse strand, counting down.
ACATATCGTTAAACTGAATTTTTGGTTAAACGAGTAATAGTTGAACTTGAAGCTGTAGAGATAATTTACAGGAAAAGATACGAAGTTGACGCTAGTCAATGAGTACCTTCGACGCATAAATTAAGTGTTACAGCAAAAATATCGGCCATTATTTATTGATAATCGCCTAAATTCCAGTTACCGATATCATCTTCGGTACCGGCTTCTCTGTCTGGACCTACTGAAAATACATCCATTTTACCCTGCTCGCCTGGATTTAATAAAACGTACTCACTACCCCAAGGATCTTTTGGTAAACGTTTAATGTAACCATCTTCAGGAAAGCGACGTGGCGCAGGGTCAAGATCAGTTTGCTCAACAAGTGCTTCAAGTCCTTGCTCAGTGGTTGGATAATCATAATTATCCATTTTATATAAACTTAATGAACCTTCTAAAGCGGTAATATCTGATACTGCTTTTTGTGTATTGGCACGCTCTTGGCTACCCATAATATTCGGCACGATCATACTGGCGATAATACCTATAATTACAATGACAACCATTAGTTCCAATAAACTAAAGCCCTGCGATTTTTTCATATTCATATACATTCCTAACGTCTAATAAATTGATGTAACTAGGGTAAAGTTGATAGAGTTTTTTTAACCTCCCACTAAGCTATTTAGTTGTAAAATGGGTTCTAAAATAGCCATCACAATAAAGAGTACTACTCCTGCCATACCTACCATAAGAGCTGGTTCAAATGCTTTTAATGAAATACTCACTAAGGCATCAAATTCTCTATCTTGATTATCTGCCGCCCGACCTAACATATGCTCTAATTGACCACTTTTTTCGCCACTAGCAATCATATGCAACATCATTGGTGGAAATAATTTTGTTTGCTCCAGTGACACACGTAAGCTCGATCCTTCACGTACTTTGTCAGTCGATGCTTTCACTTGTTTTTTGATATATAAATTATCAAGTACCTCGCCTGATATTTTCATACTTTCTAACAAGGGGACGGCACTTGCCGTTAAGATACTTAAAGTACGGGCAAAACGAGCTGTGTTGATACCCCTAGCAACTTTACCTATACCAGGTACTTGCAATAAATACTGATGAAAAGCCATTTCTATAACAGGCTTTTTCAACAACTGTGAAATCAATAACGCGATGACTGCAAACAATATCACAACGACTAAGCCATAATCTCGAAGAAAATCACTACTGGCAATTAAAAATTGGGTAGTACCAGGTAAACTCTCACCCATATGTTCAAACTGACCGATAATTTTTGGTACTACAGCTGTTAATAAAACTGCGATAACACCTACAGCGACAACGGTCATAATAATAGGATAAACAAGTGCTTGGATTAGCTGTGAGCGCATCTCTTGGCGTTTCTCAGTATAATCAGCTAAGCGATTAAGTACTTTATCAAGATGACCTGATTTTTCACCTGCTGCAACCATAGAGCGATACAATCGATTAAAAACTTTTGGATATTCAGTCATACTTTCAGATAGACCATAACCTTCAGTCACTTTAGTACGTACGCCCATGATCATACTCTTAATACGGTTCTTTTCACATTGTTCACCAACCGCAATTAATGCCTCTTCTAACGGTAATCCTGATTCAATTAACGTGGCTAGTTGACGAGTAATAAGCGCCAGCTCTGCAGTAGAGACTTTACCGCTACCACTTTGACTAAAAGTAACCGAAAAGCTTTTTTTATCATTAGCTTTTTTGTTATTCGCTAATGTTGCAGTAACTTCCGTTGGCATTAAACCTTGATCACGTAATAAACCACGCACCTGCCTAGCCGTATCACCTTCGATAACGCCTTTTTTAGTTTTACCGCGACTATCTACCGCTTGATATTCAAATGCTGCCATAAATGCTTATATTAAGTGTTTATATTGAGTGACTTATATTAAATAAAAATATTGAGTCGATTAGGTTAATATGATTAATCTTCACGAGTTACTCGTAAGACTTCCTCTAAAGTAGTTTGGCCAAGCATAACTTTATCAAAGCCATCTCGACGAATACTGGCACTGGAATGTCGTACGTATTTTTCAATAGCCTGTTCACCTTGACCGTTATGAATAAGTTCACGTACCTTTTCATCGACGGGTAATAATTCATGAATACCGACTCGGCCTCGGTAACCTTTAAAGCTACATTCAGTACAACCAACAGCACGATAAATCACTGATTCATTATCATCTGGCAATACTAACAACTGCCTTTCTTCTACATCTGGTAAGTGACTTGCACGACAATGCGGGCAAAGGGTACGTACTAGGCGTTGAGCCAGAACGCCCAATAAGCTCGACGATAATAAGAAAGGTTCTACCCCCATATCTTCCATACGCGTTATAGCGCCCGCGGCGGTATTAGTATGCAAAGTAGATAAAACCAAATGCCCGGTTAAACTTGCCTGTACGGCAATTTGTGCGGTTTCTAAGTCTCGAATTTCACCAACCATCACTACATCAGGATCCTGACGTAAAATAGCACGTAAACCACGCGCAAACGTCATATCAACTTTAGTATTAACTTGAGTCTGCCCTATGCCTTCAATTGCATATTCTATTGGGTCTTCACAGGTTAAAATATTACGTTCTTTCTCATCTATCTGAGTTAAGCCTGCATAAAGTGTGGTACTTTTACCTGAGCCTGTAGGACCTGTTACTAAGATAATGCCATGAGGTTTTTCGATAAGCGCTGAAAAATTAACACGATTAGTATCGGTCATACCTAGATGTTTTAAATCTAAACGCGCCGCGTTTTTATCTAATAAACGTAACACCACACGCTCGCCATGACCTGTTGGCATAGTTGAAACACGCACATCAACAGCGCGACCACCGATACGTAATGAAATACGACCATCTTGTGGAATACGTTTTTCAGCGATATCAAGCTTGGCCATTACTTTAATACGAGAAACTAATAATGACGCAAGTTTTCGATTGGGCTTAAGCACTTCACGTAAAACCCCATCAACACGAAAACGTATTTGTAAGGTATTTTCAAAAGTTTCAATATGTATATCTGAAGCCCTTTCTTTAATGGCTTCGCTGAGCATGGCATTAATCAGTTTAATGATTGGCGCATCATCTTCATTCTCAAGTAAATCTTCACTTTCAATAAGTTCATCGGCAAGTGAGTATAAATCTACTTCGTTACCGATATCTTCCATCATTTGCTGTGCTTCAGAAGAGTCTCTTTGATAAGCTTGTGTTAGCAATAATTCAAACGCTGGTAGCTCTAAAAAATCAAATTCAAATGGGCCTTTAAGTATTCTACGAACTTCTAAAATAATATCGAAATTAACGTCGGTTAGGCAGTGTAAAACATAACCTCCTGTTTGCTCATCGGTAGAAATTAAAACACTGTGGCGTTTAGCAAACGCAAACGGTAATAACCAAGTACTACTCACTTGTACTTGGGCTGCCTCATCAGTAGTAGCTACTTCAACTTCATCAGACATTATTGCTTCTCTTCCGCAGCAATACCTTCTGTTGTTACAGGGGGTTTAGGTAACTCGATATTTTTTTCACCAAGCTTCTGCTGATATTCATCAAATGATGGTGGTAAGGTCAAGTTGTCTTGCCACTGCGGTAAGATAGGCATATTTTCATTACTCATTAGTGATAAACCTTCTTCATGTTTACGAATTTGGTCAGCACGAATAAAGTTATACTTCGATTCACTAATTTCTTTCATTAAACTAGAATCACGAACGATTGTTGCCCGTAAAAACACCATTAGATTACGTTTACGGGTACTATTACTGGTTGATTTAAACAAGTGGCCAATAAATGGTATATCACCTAGAAGCGGTACTTTTTGCACGCTTTCTTGGACGTCTTCATCAATCAAACCACCCAATACCACAGTATTACCACTCTCAGCCATTACTGTGGTTTTAATTTCTCTTTTATTGATCGATATATCTACACCTGTAGTACCACTAACCGATGAAACCTCTTGCTCAATAACTAATTGCACCGCATTACCTTCATTAACCTGTGGGGTAACACGCAGTTTAATACCTACTTCTTGACGATCTACGGTTTGAAATGGGTTGGCGTTATTACTACCTGTTGCTGAGCCGGTAATAATTGGTACTTCTTGGCCAACAATAAAATAAGCCTCTTCATTATCTAAGGTAGTAATGCTAGGTGTTGCTAGAATATTTGAATTAGTATCAGTACTTACCGCTTGAATAATTGCTGCCCAGTCACCGGTTACTATGCCAGAGACTAAACCACTGGCGGAGCCTAACGCCGCGCCTAATAAAGAAAAATCGCCTTCCGTATCATTACCCGCAGGATTAACAGTCGTAGTACCATCGAACGTTACCGTTGAACCAGGCGTCCCAGGTCTGCTTTCCGCTGCCTTAACTCCCGCTGCAACAGATGAAATAGTGGCAGGTCCATTAGTAAATTGGGTAAAACCAAAATTCTCATTTCCCCATTGCACCCCTAAACTCACACCATCACTTTCAAATACTTCTACAATAATGGCTTCAACTAATACTTGAGCGCGACGTTTATCGAGTTGACGAATAACCTCCTTTAAAGAGCGCAACATATCAGGCTGTGCGGTAATCACTAAGGCATTAGTTGACTCATGCGCCTCAATACTGACATCGCGCTTTTTACTGGTACGTGATTTTGTCGTTGCTGGTTTTGCTTCTGAAGAAATTGAATCGCTAACGCCTTGCAATACTTTCACTAAATCTTCAGCTTTAGAATATTTCAGATAATGAACATAAGTATTGCCATTACTTTCTAGTTCACTATCTAAACGTTTAATTAAGCGTGCTACTCGCTCACGGGCTTTAACTTCGCCACTAACAATGACGCTATTAGAGCGGTCATCAGCAACAATTTTAGGGATTAAGAAGGTAGGTTGACCCGCTTTACCACTGGTAGGTTTGTTCATCGCTTCGATGATACGCACCATTTCACCGGCAGAAGCATACTTAAGTTTGATGATTTGAACATCTTGATCGCCGGCTCTATCAACGCGTTCGATAATTTTCACCAGTCGATTAACCGTAGAAGCCGTACCCGTTAACATAATCACGTTAGCGGGATCGTAGTTAACTACGTTACCACCACCGGCTTGATCAGATAGTTGTCGCAAAAGTGGTACTAATTCACGCACAGTAACATTTTTTACCTCAACAACGCGGGTAACCATTTCATCACCAATGATATTACTATTATTACCTACTACCGGAATAGCCGCTGTTTTAGCATCTTTATTACGAATTATTTTAATAATATTATTATCCATTTCTACCGCAGCATAACCATAGACTTCAAGGACATTAAGAAAAAATTGATAATATTGCTGTTCTGATAACATATCGTAACTACGGACATTTATTTTTCCACGTACGTTGGGATCAACAATCATGGTCTTTTTAAGGTTTTTACCTACTATATTAACGAACTCAATAATTTCAGTGCCCTTAAAATTAGGAGAGTATTGCACTGCACTAGCTTGACCAACGAAACTTAAGCAATTGATGGCTATTGCAGTCGTTAGGGTTAATAAAAACTTTTTCATCATTATAAGTGTCTCTGCTTTATTATTTTATTAATTTCTTTATTAGAAATTTTTAATTGATAATTTTATAACGTCATTGTTACGATAATTCATTCGGTTAGCCTATTAATCTAAGCTAATAAGTATTTCAGTTAAACTACCTTGTCGATCGATCAATAGCGAAATATCACGCGCATTTTTCATCTCTGCCATAGCTTGCATCGCCTGAGCTGGTTCAACTAAATCAAACCCATTCATTTGAACGGCAACATCACCCGCTTTTAAACCTGATTGTTTAAAAAATTCTGGTTTTTTACCTGGACGTAAAGTGTAACCGACAATACTTCCATCTTTACGCTTAGGGGAAATACGTAAGTAATCAACTATTTTTGCTGGATCATTTGACAGTTCATTACGAAGATTTTTAGCGGTCGCAGATAATTTTTTGTTGTTTCTTTGGTCGACAACCCCATTTCGAGAAGGTTTAGAGCCCACCTTTGTATTATGATTTTTAGTCGCTGCTTTCTTCACAATAATTTTTGCTGGTTGATTATAGTCAAAACCATCAAGCATTAAGGTTTCTAGTCGACCTGATTGTTTTATTATTACTCGGTCCATCAACACTTGTTCAAGATTAGCACGAGTACCAATTATAATGTCTCCAATGCCATAAGTATCTTGTTTACCTTGATTTTCAATAACCGCTGCAGCTATATATTTTTCATCACTAGCGACTAAGCCCGATAATATTAAATTTAATTTAGTTTCTGGTACATTAGACATTTCAACATCAGGGGTTTCATCAACACTCTCGTTATATTGACCAAATAGATTAAGCGATAGAATTTTAGCAATATCGATAATCTTATTTACTTTATTCGTATTAGAGTTATTCGAGTGAGTGTTATCTGAATATTTTTGACTTGATTGCTCTTGTGGTATTACTGACCAGGTGATTTGTGCGCATACATAAGCAATATAAACGATTAATAATACCATCACTAATTGCGCAACACGTCGATGTCCGAGTTGAGTGAATAAAGATGTAACAGCTGTCATGTTAGAGGGAAATACCATAGCTACTTATATATTATTATTGAAATAATCTATCCATTTATAGCCGCAGCCCGATGTTAGATTTATGTGAAGTACCATTGATGATACTTGACCACACGGCTAGCAACAAGTCATAGCCCGAGTTTTTAAGTTATTTCAGTCAATTAAATAGTAATAAAATTCCTAAAGCTAGAGATATAAAGGCTGTTATAATCATTATCGGTCCCATTTAACTTATAAAAGTTCCAGCTATCAGGTTTATTATGTCAACGAGTCTCCCCCTTAAAAATAATTCAATCAGATTAGATAAATGGCTTTGGACCGCAAGGTTTTATCGAACCCGTGCTATTGCCAAACAGATGATTGATGGTGGAAAAATTTTTTATAATGGTCAACGTACTAAGTCAGGTAAAGCCGTATCAATTGGTGATATAATAAAAATTCGGCAAGGATTTGAAGAAAAATTGATCACCGTTATTGCATTAGCTGACAAACGAAGTGACGCTACTTTTGCGCAAACCTTATATCAAGAAAGTAAAGAAAGTATTGATAGTCGTGAAAAAAATGCTCTAGCACGTAAACAAGGTATTCTACTTAGTCCTGCTAGTGATACTAAACCAGACAAAAAACAGCGTAGAAAGCTACGTGAATTTAAAGAAAGGATCTAACTTCCATGAGCCAATTTAATGTGTTAAATCGCTACTTATTCTCCGATGCCCATGCCCGTGGTGAACTCGTACAATTAGATAGCAGCTTTAAAAGTATTATTAAAAACCATAATTATCCTGTAGGTGTAGAAAAGCTACTTGGTGAGCTACTTTGTGCGACTTGCCTATTAACCGCGACCCTCAAGTTTGAAGGTGATATTACCGTGCAATTGCAAGGTGATGGTCCTGTCGGATATATGTCTGTTAGCGGAAACAATAAGCAACAAATGCGTGGTATTGCCAAAATGGCAGAAGAGACATCAGCTGACACTCTGCAAACGTTAATTGGTAAAGGCACCATGATTATCACCATTCGTCCTACTGCTGGTGAAGCCTATCAGGGTGTGGTCGCTTTAGATGAGGAGAGTCTTGCCGATTGTTTAGTACATTACTTTGATGTTTCAGAGCAAATACCTACTAAAATTTGGTTGTTTTGTGATATTGAACAGCAATTAGCCGCAGGGGCTTTAGTGCAATTATTGCCTGATGGCGATGGTAGCATTGAAAACAAAGAGCAACAATTGACTGACTTCGAGCATTTATGCCAGCTGACCAATACCATTAAAAGTGAAGAAGTATTTTCCTTAGAAGCTGAAGCGTTACTTTACCGTTTGTATCACCAAGAAAAAGTAAATATTTTTGACCCTCAGAAGGTTAGCTATGTTTGTGGTTGTTCTGCAGATAAATGTTTGTCGGCAATATCACAAATTGAACCAAGTGAAATTAAAGCGATATTAGCAGAGCAGGGAAAAATTTCGATGACTTGTGATTATTGTATCACTACTTATGATTTTGATGAACTAAGTCTAAAAAGTTTCATTTCGAAAGTTAACCATTAAAAAAATAGACTTTTTCACACTATAAAACAGTAAAAATACGCTACCTTAATTATTATTTATCCCAGATAGTGGTAATTAAGGAGCTATCTATAAACCAATATATCCCTTTATTTACTTAACCTGTCAAGCATCCTACCTTGATACAAATAATATCTAATACTACCATTCATGATATTTATAGTGAAAACTTTCACAATAAATTACTTTTTACTTTCGTTTTATTGTCTATTACCCTAAAATACCTATAATGAAGGCCTACTGAAAACTTTCACGAGGCAGTTCATTAACAAACTTACTTAAATTAAAATTTGTCATACTTAGGAGTGAACTTGCTATGACCGCCCCGAAAAACTCAATTGATTTGTCACAATACGGCATCAACGATGTTAACGAAGTTGTTTATAACCCATCATATGAGTTACTTTTTAGTGAAGAAACTAAAGCTAGCCTTGAAGGCTTTGATAAAGGCGTAGTAACTGAACTAGGTGCAGTTAATGTAGACACGGGAATATTTACTGGTCGTTCTCCTAAAGATAAATATATTGTTCGTGATGACGTGACTCGCGACACGGTGTGGTGGTCTGATCAAGGTAAAAATGATAATAAAGCCATGACGCCTGAAACATGGGCTCATTTAAAAGGCTTAGTAACCACACAACTTTCTGGACAACGTTTATTTGTTGTCGATACTTATTGTGGTGCTGATGAAGCAACGCGCTTAAAAGTACGCTTTATTACTCAAGTAGCTTGGCAAGCACACTTCGTTAAAAACATGTTCATTCGTCCTACTGATGAAGAGCTTGAAAGTTATGAACCTGATTTTGTGGTAATGAATGGGGCGAAAACAGTTAATGATAAATGGCAAGAACAAGGTTTAAATTCAGAAAATTTTGTTGCTTTTAATTTAACTGAAAAAATTCAATTAATTGGCGGTACTTGGTACGGCGGCGAAATGAAAAAAGGTATGTTCTCAATGATGAACTACTATCTTCCATTACAAGGCATAGCTTCTATGCACTGTAGTGCTAACGTTGGTGAAGATGGCGATACTGCAATTTTCTTTGGCCTATCTGGCACAGGTAAAACAACACTTTCTACTGATCCTAAACGTCAACTTATCGGTGACGATGAACACGGTTGGGATGATAATGGTGTATTTAACTTTGAAGGTGGCTGTTATGCTAAAACAATCAACCTGAGTAAAGAAAACGAACCTGACATTTACAATGCAATTCGTCGTGATGCTTTATTAGAAAACGTTACGGTTGATGCAAATGGTAAAATTGATTTTGAGGATAATTCAAAAACAGAAAACACCCGTGTTTCTTACCCAATTCATCACATTGATAACATTGTTAAGCCTGTGTCACGTGCTGGTCATGCGAAAAAGGTTATTTTCTTAACAGCTGATGCTTTCGGTGTTTTACCACCTGTTGCTAAGTTAACACCCGCGCAAACAGAGTATTACTTTTTATCTGGTTTTACTGCTAAATTAGCCGGTACTGAGCGTGGTATTACTGAACCGACACCAACTTTCTCAAGTTGTTTTGGTGCCGCTTTCTTAAGCTTACACCCAACGCAATATGCAAAAGTTCTTCATAAACGTATGATAGATGCAGGCGCTGAAGCTTACTTAGTTAATACGGGTTGGAACGGAACTGGCAAACGTATTTCGATTAAAGCAACACGTGCAATTATTGATGCTATATTAGATGGCTCAATTGATAATGCTGAAACAGAAATTATTCCTCTGTTCAACTTAGAAGTACCTAAAGTAATTACCGGTGTTGAAGGTGATATCCTTGATCCTCGCAATACCTATGAAGATGCTGACATATGGAATGTTAAAGCCGAAGACTTAGCAAAACGTTTTGTTAATAACTTTAAGAAATTTACTGATACTGACAACGGTAAAGTACTAGTTGCTGCTGGTCCTCAGCTTGAAAATTTAGAATTAAAAGCCGCTAGCTAACTGCTTTTGATAAGCTAAAAGTTTATCTTTTGTAGTTATTGGTATAAAGCCAGATGTTAAATTAACAGCTGGTTTTTTATTACCTAAAATTTGATAAGACGATTACCAACTATACAAATAACAATGGTACTAAGTAAGTGACTACCCAACGAAAATAACAATTATGAGATAGAAGGTCTTCATTGAAGAATAATTAAAGATTAGTGTTTATTACAGAGCAGAGGCTCATTAGTAGTTAGATACCCTATGAAGTGAATGAAAGTGATTTATTTAAACACTAACGGTAGATAAACTTTTGCTTGTAAACCACCTGTATCCCTGTTTGAAAGCTCAACTTTACCACCGTGGGTATCAATAATACGTTTAATAATAGCTAAACCTAGACCGCTACCTTCAGTGCCACGCGCGGTATCCCCTTGGGTAAAGGGTTGAAATAAGCGTTCAATATCGGCTTCTGGGATACCAGCGCCGTTATCACTGACGAGGACAATGGCATAGTCTTTCTCTACTCTGGTGGACACTTCAATTTCATCACTCGTATAGCGAATAGCATTTTGTACTAAGTTTGCTAACGCACGTTTCACGGCTACATGCCGCAAAGGAATTTTAGGACATTCGCTGGGATAAAAACTTATTAACCTATCGCGTGGCGTTTCAACGTTCAGTACTTCATCAACTAAGTCGTTTAAGTCACCGAGTTCTGCTTTATCTTTCGAGTCATGACGAATGTAATCAATAAATTGGTCGATTATATTATTCATATCCTCAATATCTGTTTCGATGCCTTCTTTAAGAAAATCATCTTGCTCTTGTATCATTTCACTGGCTAAACGAATACGGGTCAAAGGCGTGCGTAAATCATGAGATATACCCGCCATTAATAAATTTCGGTCTTCTTCTAATTGTTTAATACCTTTAGACATATGATTAAAGGCTTGAGTGACCGCCATAATTTCTGAGGTACCGCGCTCAATTAGAGGATCAGGGAAATCACCTCGACCAACATCTTCTGCGGCTATTTCTAATGACTTTAATGGCCTATTCAGTTGTCGTACAAAAACCCAACCGCCCATAACACTTAATAAACCAATGACAACCATAAAGAATATTAATGGCGAAAAGCTACCTTTTTCCATACCTATTAGTGGGATTTTTACCCACAGATTAGGCGCTTGGGGTGCTCGTATCCAAAAAAGGTATTCATCACCTTGTGAAATTCTCACTTCAGTGGGTCCACCTAATAACTCTGACATCTGTTCAGAACGATAAGGATATACACCCGCATTAGCTAAACCAAATTTGTAGGCATCGTCTTCACGATAGACACCGATACCGGTTTCATTATGAAATGCCTTGGCCATTTTAGGGCTTAATTTAGCATCATCAATATCGATAAACACTACGCGTACTTGTTTAGCCAGCAACTGATTCATTTGTTGCTGATTTGGTTCAATAACATAAAGCGCAAAAGAAATGTAGGAAACGATTTGATTGATAAACAGCAAAAAACCTATCAATAAAACCGTTTGGCCAAAGGCACTGCGTGGCAGTATTTTCATATTTATACAGGTTCCACTTGAAAATGCAGGATTCAACTGAAATTATAAACACCTTTAGGCAAGACCTTGATTGAAGAGAATAGTTGTGCAGGAGAATGTGCTCCTACATTCTCTAAGAACCTACATCAATGTAGCGTCCTTGTCGAAATCAATAACATAGCATAAAGCGTTTATAAAACAGCTATTAGGAAAAAACTGAGCAAAAAATACTCGTTGTTACATTCTTTGTTAAGGGAATAATCCTTAACAAAGAATGTACCTTGATTATGATTCGCTCAAGTTTCCTGAAACGAGCATCTTCAAGTGGTACGGGTATATAACTTACTCGAAAGAATAACTAAGCTGGACTACCATCGGGAACAAAAACATAACCTAAGCCCCAAACGGTTTGTAAGTATCTTGGTTTTGCTGGATCAACTTCAAGCATTCTTCGCAATCGTGATACTTGTACATCAATACTTCGTTCTAAAGCTGAATAATCTCGACCTCGAGCTAAATTCATTAATTTATCACGTGATAATGGCTCTCTTGGGTGAGTCACTAACGCTTTAAGAACGGCAAATTCTCCACTGGTTAATGGCATACTAACATCGTCTTTTTGCATTTCACGAGTCGCTAAGTTCAAGTCATAACCACCAAAACTAATTATATTTTCTTCTAAGGCTGGTGCCCCAGGAGCTTCTTGAGTACGTCGACGTAATACAGCTTTAATACGAGCAAGTAACTCTCTTGGATTAAACGGCTTAGGCATATAATCATCAGCACCTAGCTCTAAGCCAATAATACGATCAACTTCATCACCTTTTGCCGTTAGCATAACAATTGGGATATTATTAGAGTTTTGACGTAAACGACGACAAATTGATAAACCATCTTCACCGGGTAACATTAAATCTAGCACTAACAAGTGAAAATTTTCACGTTCAAGTAGACGGTCCATCTGTTCTGAATTAGCAGCACTACGCACTGTAAAACCTTGCTCTACTAAATAACGTTCTAATAATGAGCGTAAACGCATATCATCATCTACTACTAAAATTTTAGGTGTTTCTTGAGTCATATTTTTCTCAACTTACTCAGTTTGCTTACTGTTATAAACCTGGAGTTACCGCTACTATAAGTGATATTGCTTACAATAAGAAAGTGACAACAGTAAAAGAAGCTAAGGATTTGTTACAATTTATGTAGTTCTTCAAATGTATAGACTACTTTAAGTAATGAATACTTTGCTCAGTCACACATTGGGTGAAGCTCTTTTTACGTTCTTCGTGTGAAAGTACAGAGACTGCTTGTTTTACTAACTTCTTTTTTTGTTCACTGTCAGCTTTAGATAAATGGGAAAACTGTGCATGAAAACAACCAAACAAACCAAAGTTTAATGCCACATCTGATTGCATAGTATCTTCACCTAAACAGCTTCCCAATTTTTCTGCCAAAGTGTTTTTATCCATTTGATTGATTAAAAAAATCAGGGTGTAGTCAGTTTTTTCTGTTTGTCGCGCTTTATTGCAACTAAAAAACATATCTGCGACCGCAACAATAGGAATTAATTGTTGATGTTGTTTACTGAAACGTTTTTTCAGCAAGTCATTATGCGCCTTGATATCTGTAGCACTACCGCCAGCTAAAGAACTGACTGTATTAGCTGAAATAAGCCACCAAGCTTGGCTTGGTAAAGCATAACAAGCAAGGACAATTAATAATAATTTTAAATTTATTTTCATATGATTAGGCTCTATCTGTAGGTTTTAATACAATATTACACGCTTAAGATATTGTGTATCACCACTAAAATTAAGTATAGTTAACTTATGTATAAAGAATGTAGGAAAGCGTATGCCCTGTACCCATAAAAGCTTTGTTAGTACGGTATTTTTAACAATCATATTATTACTTAGTTGCAACCTAGCTAACGCCAATGATCCGCTGGCTGAATTTGAAAACGCTATGGAACAACACAAAGGTAAAGTCGTCTACGTAGACTTTTGGGCGTCGTGGTGTGTACCTTGTCGAAAATCATTTCCTTGGATGAATATTATGCAAGCTAAACATCAAGAACAGGGCTTGGTAGTATTGAGTATTAATCTTGATGCACAGCTCCCATTAGCTGAAAAATTTTTACTAGAAACCCCCGCTAACTTTGCCATTATTTACGATGCAAAAGGTATCTTAGCTAAAAAATTCAAATTGAAAGGTATGCCCAGTAGTTATTTATTTAATCGTGAAAGTAAACTTATTAGTGTCCATAATGGTTTTAATGCTAAAAAGCAGCAACAGTATGAAGATGAGATAGCACTACTACTATCGCAGTAACGAATAAAAGCGGCTAAGTGTAGTAAGTTAAGCAGAGAACACCTTAACAACATTAGTTCACTTATTATCTAAAGCTAACTAATAATCTATTGCTAGTTAGCTTTAAATAATAAGTGACTTTAAAGGTAATTGGTTTAAAAAGTAGTTATTTTGATACAGGCATCGTTCGACCTGCACGCTTATTATCTCGCGTACGAGCACGAATTAGTACCGAGCCATTTACTTTGACAGGCTGTTGATAAGCTTGCCACTGGTCCTTGTTAACACGATATTCAATGGGTAAACCTTTAATCGCCATATTAGCCGATAATATACCCGACTCAATTTTTGCACCTACCGTAGGAACACGATAAAACACACCCGCGAGATCTAATTTTGCCAATTCTTTTTCACCTAGAGCTTGTGAAAAAACCAACCATTTTTTATCACGTATTTGACGTAATTTATCCGTAAAAACATTAGTCCCTGTGCTATATATTCTACCTTCACCATTGTAAGGTACCTGCCAACTTGCTTGGTGCCAAGCTCGCTCAGCTAACGCTAATAATCTTGGATAAATCATATATTCAGCCTGATCATCACTGCGGACTGTTTCACTCCAAAGCTGCCCCTGAATGCCACTAATAGTAAAGTCTTTAGGTAATGGTTGATGACTGACATTACCTAATTCATCAACTTGTTTACTGTCATTAGCGAGATATTTTTCACCCAAGGTATCGACACGAAACTCAGCATGAATCGGTAAATTATCTGGCATAAAGTTAAACAACGAACGTGTGGTCACCCGTCTAGATGCCCAATGGTATCCGCGTTCCTTGGGATCAATTTGATAAGGGAAGTCGAAATATAGTACATCTGGTGTCGCTAATACAAGATTCCAATTACGATGGGCTTGCTCACTAACTTGTTTATGCGCCCCCCACGGTAATGCATCCCAAATATAAGAATAAACATCACTTGGCATATTAGTAACATCGGTCTCTTTTAAACCATCATTCCAACCGCCAACTACAATCCCCTTACTTGCTACCAACTGTGAAACACGCTCAATAAAATGTGCTCCTAAATGATCTGCATCACCGAAGTCATTAGTCTTATCAGCGATTAATGCTTTACAAATCGGTGATTCAAGCCATGCTCCTGCGGTTTCATCTGCGCCAATATGATAAAGGGCTAATGGATGTTCTGCTTGTTGATGCATAGCTTTCAAATCTTCTAAAACACGATCAACAAAAGTGTAAGTCGACTCCATACAAATGTTTAGGGTGTTATCATTATAGTTTTGAATTGAGCTATATTGAGTTTTATCATCAAAGTCGGTTAATAAATAACGCTTCGCTTCGACCTCGTTCTCTTGATTCATGTAATAATGATAACGCGCTTCCATAGCTTTAATGGCTGCTCTTGAATGTCCAGGCATATCTAATGATGGGATCACCTGAATATGATGCTTGGTCGCCAGCCTTAATATTTCTTGATAATCATCAATACTATAATAACCATCTCTATCAATAGAACCACCACCCAACTGTGGTTGTAGACATTGTTTGTCAGATAAATCTAAACAGCGTTTACTGCCTACTTGCGTCAGTTCTGGCAAGCTAGAAAGCTCTAAACGCCAGCCTTCATCTTCAGCTAAATGTAGATGTAATTTATTAAGCTTATAGGCGGCCATTTGTTTAATCAGTGAAAAAATGAACGCTTTGCTATGAAAATTTCGCGCGACATCTACATGTTGACCGCGATAATCATAATGAGGTTGATCATCAACACTCACCAAAGGAATTTTTGTTGAGCCTATGGTAATTAAACTAGCTAGACTTTGTAGACCATAAAAAGCGCCACGACTATCCTGTGTCTTAATGATGATAGCGCTGTCATTAATAATTAATTGATAATGTCCTGAGCGCCAATCAGCTTTTTTCTCATGGTTTAGTTCAATTTTTACTAGCACACCTGAGCTACTTTCTGTTATTCCCAATAATGCTAATCGCTCAAATGCAGCTGCTACTTCAGGGTATTTAAGACCACCACTAAATTTCACTTGTAAGCCACGAGCTAAGTCTAAACGAGCAGTCTTGTCTGTTATGCTGATTGATTTAGGTGTAGGAATGATGGCAAAGATAATCTGGCTATTGTCTATCGAAACTTGGGGCTCATTATCATAAAGCCATTGCGTCGAAGCATATTGATTAACGTCATTAGGCGCTGACATTATTTGCTTAGGAATATCATTAAAAGGCACCACCCATGGTTGAACTTCTAAGCCAGTATCTTTATCAACTAAACTTCGCGTACTATCAACAATAGCGGCTGTTAATCCTTCACTAGCCAACCAATAATTAGGCATTAATTCAGATTCGCTTATTAGCGTACTCTTTACCCATAACTTTAGCTTATGATCTTGCCCATATTGAAAGCCAGTAAAGTTATCTTTAGGGGTGATTTGATGTATATCACCATTAAGATGTAATAAATTAAGCTGGTCACTACTGCTTGCATAACTTGGGTATACTTGCGAGTAATTTAATTGCCATTCTTTCTTATCACTATAATAACTAGGACTTCCTTGGGGTACACTCAAGTGTACTTCAGCACTATAACAATACTTAACCTCTTCTCCATTTAAGTTTGGACAATCGGTTTCAACATTACTAATAAACTGATATTTAATCCTTAGATTTTTAGCCAAGGCATTAAGTTCCTCTTGTGTTACTAGCGCTGTAACTTTTTCCAAGTTAGATTTAGTTGGAATAGTATTATCATACTCGACAACTTCACCCTGACAAGCAGCAAGTAAGAAACTAGTAGCAGCTATTGAAAAGTATGATATTTTTCTCATTATAGTTAAGACTCTGTCATTAATTTACTAAAATACTCGTTAATGTATTAGATGATTTTCATGCTTTGATTTAATACTCTATCAGTAATTATTTAATGATGTCAGATATACGACTAAAAATCACTGTTCCTAAGGCTAGGTGATATTTCAGGAGGAAATACAGATAAAAAAAGCCTAACTCAGAAAACTGAGTTAGGCTTTTTACCTATTACTTGATTTTTAACTGCTATGAATACATTGCAATATATTTATAACTTGAAATTAAGTATTCGGTGTTTGATGAATATGCACATCACGCTGTGGAAATGGAATACTGATGTTTGCTTTATCAAATTCTATTTTCACTTTTTCCATCATATCAAAGTAAATACCCCAATAATCTGCTGCATTTGCCCAAGGACGTACAAATAAGTTTACCGAGCTTTCACCATGCTCGCCAACCCAAATATCTACTGGCTGGTCTTTTAATACACGTTCATCTGCTTCAATTATTGAGCGCAAAAGCGCTTTTGCTTTAGTAATGTCATCGTTATAACCAATACCAAAAACCATATCGACACGGCGTGTACCGTTAACATTGATATTTGTTACACAACCGTTTGAGAGCAAAGCATTAGGGATGACAATACGTTGATTATCAAAGGTCTTTAAGATGGTATTAAAAATTTGAATCTCTTCAACACTACCAACATAACCTTGGGCTTTGATAGCATCACCATTTTTAAATGGACGAAATAGTAAGATTAATACACCACCAGCGAAGTTAGCTAGGCTACCTTGCAATGCTAAGCCAATAGCTAAACCAGCAGCACCTAAAATAGCAATAAATGACGCGGTTTGAATACCCAGCATCGAAGCAAAAATAATAATTTGAATCGCTTTTAATAAAGTACCAAAAATACTCAATAAAAATTGGTGTAACGTAATTTCAACTTTTTTCTTTTCGAGAGCTAACTCAGCTAACTTAAGCACTCTTTTGATAATAAAATTACCGACAAAATAGGCTACTATTGCTAATAAGAATTGCACGCCAAATTGCAATCCCATTTCACCAATCATTTGCATATAATGTTCTATTTTTTCTATATTGCTTTCCATGAAAATAGTATCCTAAGTTATGATAGAGTTAACCTTAGTGTTAACCTTTGATATATGATTGTAAACTCTTTGCAAAATGGTGTAAATTACATTCAACCATATTTTATTTCTCAATGCCACATCACATTAATTCTAAACCTAACAAGAAACTCCCTAAATTATGGGAAGGCTGTTATCTTTTTTACTCACAAATATTTCAAGATATTATTAGCTTTATACTTGCATTTTTTCTACTTATTTGGTTTTTTTTCGTCATTTAATTAAGCGTTTTATTATCTTAATCCTGGTAGAACACCATAAAATTAACTGATAGTATTTTAAATAATAACGAGAGTCAGACCAAAATCGTCGTATTTAAACCGCTGGATTTAGATGATATTCGTTTAGTTTGAGACGATGAACCGAGTATCGATATTATAAATATTGTACTTGATGATTGACTGTTTTCTACAAAAGCCACCTTAACTGATGCTCAAGAAGTCATTGCTCAAATTACAAACTTTCAGCCAAAGACGGTATTGATAACACAATCAGAGAGATAGTAAACCTGCCAACCGTTATGTAGTTAAACTAGCTCATATTGAATAATCTACATATCTATGGAAAAAAATTACCATCAAGAGTCTTCTTTTTGATATCTTGTTAGGTAATATTATTATTAAAAAAACAAAGAACTTGCTAATCTAGTAGCTCTGGGTAATCAAAATGAGGAGTAAATAATGACATAACTTAAGACGCTATTACGAGCTTCTACTGTTGTTATTACTACCTTCTCCACACCCGAGTAAACCGCTCTGTCAGTTATCTAATATATTATGGTAATAATTATCATAATAGCATTGTAGTTATTAAACCTTTTGGACATAATTGTTCTCGATCTAGTAACTTACCATCTCGTTCCGTTAGATAGAAGATAAGCTACTCCAAACCTGCGCAGGACATTTTATTCTTCCTACACACGACAAAAGAGAGACGTCTTTGAAAATAATGACTCGCCAAGATAATTTTATTTATCTCACCTTTGCCTTAATTTTATTATTACTTGGCACTTCATTAGCGCAGCAATTTTTTGAAGGTTCAGTACAGCGTTTAGTACAATCCGCCACCATAGTAACCTTATTAGTCGCTATTTGGGGCGTTGATTCTAAAGACTTTATTTTGAGAAAAACCTTTATTTTCCCCATCGCCATATTACTTTTTTCTGTTTTTGGCGCTTGGTTAGATAATGCTGGTTTTGATCAGTTGTATTTGCTACTACTGTTAAGCTTTTTTACTTCTACTGCACTACGCACGACCAAACAAGTCATGTTTACTGGTAATATTGATGGGAATAAAATTTTAGGTGCCATCTGTTTATATTTATTAATGGGACTAATTTGGGCAGTACTATATACCCTAATACAACTGAGCTTTCCAAACTCTTTTACCAATATAAACAATAGTAATGAATGGTTTACTTTGTTTCCTGATTTTATCTATTTATCATTTGTGACTATTACTACCTTAGGTTTTGGCGATATTTCACCACTATTACCTATTTCTCGGTTTTTAGTATATTTTGAAGCCATCGTAGGGCAGTTTTATTTAGCAATATTAGTAGCTAGCCTAATTGGTTCACACATGAGTAATTTTGGAGCAAATAACGCTCCACCTATAAAATTTTCATCTAATAATATCTCACTTAAAAATAATCCAGCAAACAAACATAATAATAAGTAATTAACGCAAGAGAAAACAATAAAAAATCTACAAGAGTTAACCAGTGATCAGGCATTTAACCACTGGATTATTGATATTGCTATTAAGCTTTCCGCCATGGCCATAATCATCCTATGGTGTTTTCAATTATTAAACCCTTTATATTAATTACTTTTTGGGCTGCTATTTTAGCCGTTACTTTATATCCTTTGCATGAAAAAACTGACAATACTCCTTAAAGGTAATAAGAAAATAGCATCAACTATTGTTGCCTTTGTGAGTATATCAATTATCGCTATTCCTGCTATTAACCTTTACTCCGCTATTGACTCTACTCAGTATGTCTACAACAGTATTGAAGATCGTAGCTTAAAATTCTAGCCACAGATGAAAGTATTAAAGAATAGCCACTAGTTGGTGAAAAATCATTTAACCTTTGGCAAGATGCTTCACAAGATATACAAAATCTTACAGGACAATATCCTGAGTAATTAAAGTCGCTTACAAGTACATTATTATTAGTACTCGCTGGCATTGGTGGTAATATTTTACAGTTTATTGTCTACTTAATTATTGCCGTCGTATTTATGGCAAAATCAACTTTATTGAATCAAGATATGAGTAAGTTAATACATCGCTTAATAAATGCGTCTGATAATAAAACAATTTGTACCACTATTAGAAGTTTTGCTACTGGGTGTTACGGTAATTCAGTCACTAATATCTGGTGTTGGTTTAATGATCACTGATATTCCTGGCGCGGACATCTGGGCAATCGCTGTACTTATTTTAGCTATTGCACAACTACCACCCATTTTAATTTTAGGCCCTATTACTGCTTATTACTTCTCTGTTGCTGATACCACACCAGCCATCGTCTTTTTAATATTTAGTATTATTATGAGTGCTAGTGACGCCTTCTTAAGACTACTTTTTTTAAGGTCTAGGCATAAGTATCCCTATAATCGTTATTTTACTTGGTGCTATTGGTGGCATGCTGCTTTCAGGTATTATCGGTTTATTTTTTGGCGCTGTGGTATTAGGTTACGAATTAATGATGGATGGGTTAAGTCATACTCCATAAAATAAAACTGAAGAAAGTGATAGTGATATTTAAGAGAGCTAATACTCATTAAGCTACCTTTAAAATATGATTGATATAGTAACCTGCTTAATCAGTCATTAATAAAATAAAAAACGGCATAACCATTAATGATTATGCCGTTTTTATTTGCCTGTTTATCTTTATGACAAACAGATTAATTACTCCAATCGATATTGATAACAGATTGCTAATTTTTCAAGGTAACAGGTAACTGCCCTAACGCCTGAATTTCACCAATAATAACCGCCATACTGGCATTAAATCCAGGGCTTATCTTTTGCTGAGTAGTACTATTATAAATTCTATCGTCAAAATTTAATAATACAGCATCGGCTAGAACAGTGTATTCATTGATTAAAAATGGTGAACCTTTAGCAATAAGAATTGAAGGCTTATTTAAATTACCTGCTAACGTTAATTGCTGCTTTAATAACGTTGCGTAGGTTAATTTCTCTTGTTGCTGAGCGGCGCTACCATAACTAGGTGCTAAGTCATCCATACCGCCCAAATCAACTAAACTTGCTGTTTTAATATCAAGGGTAGCAATAACTACATCCGCTTTGCTTAACAGGGTGTTCATATTTGTATTAGACTCGACACTATCTGCAACTAAGTGGCTAATAGTGATTTTTTCGACTTCACTTGCTGGTAACATTTTTGTTAACACACGTTTTGTCGCATAAGTTAGCGCGGCTAGCTCTTGTTGATTAGCAATGACAAAATGTAGCCGCTTCACGCCAGTGACATTAAGAGGTAACACTTGCTTATTTTTCAGCAATGTTACGGCAGAGTTTGCAAGGGCTTGCTCAGTAATTAAATGCTCTTCATTAGCAATAACAGCTTGAGCCGATTTTAGTTGTTGCGCTACAGACTCGTTCGATAGTTCAATATATTGCTGCTTATATCGATTTAATCGAGTAATCGATTGTTCAAATTCAGCTAGCCGATAATCACCTTGATTGCTCCGTCTTGTTAAGACTCTAGCGACTTCTTTGATAAAAGCGTAAAAAGCAGTAATATCTTTTGGTGTTCGAACCTTAAACGGCATAACAGCAAGATCAGCACCAGCTATAAAAGTTTCAACAACCGCTTCAACGTCTGTAAAAAAGTGTGTCACACCTGCCATATCTAAGGCATCAGTTGCAATAATACCATCAAAGGCTAATTCATCTCTTAACAAGTCAGTTAAAATTTTACGCGACATTGTGGCTGGACGAATAAGTTTCTCACCACTTTTACTAACAAAAACACTGTTATCAAGTATAGGATATTGAATATGAGCCGTCATGATCATGGCTGGCTGACTGTACTTAATAGCCCAAGCAAAAGGTGCAAGGTCAATGTTATCTATTGTTACTCTATTCTGGTCAACTCTAGGTAAACCAAGGTGACTATCAACGTGTGTATCACCGTGACCTGGAAAATGCTTCAAAGTTGCCATGACACCTTCTGCCTGAATAGCGTTAACAGCACTAGCACCCAGCTCAGCAACCTGCGTTGGTGACTGACCAAAAGATCGGGTATTGATAACAGGGTTATCAGCATTAGTATTTACATCAACTACTGGGGCGTAGTTATTATTAATACCTAAAACCTTTAACTCTTTAGCAATGACTGCATTAACTTGGCTCGCAAAATGGATACCATGCTCAGGATAACTAGCACCAATAGCCATATTTCCAGCAAAGCCAGTCATCTTAGTAAAACGCGCAACCCGTCCACCCTCTTGATCAATGGAAATGATCAAAGGTTTGCCTTGTACTGACTTTATTGATGCTTGTTGAATATCATGCGTTAACTTAACAACTTGTGCTATCTCTTGTACATTTTCAGCAAATAATACAATGCCACCAATATTAGTGCTACTAATCATCTGTGCTAGTTCTTCAGGTAACTCAGTAACTGGCTGTCGGCAATGCTTAGACGTTGGCACACTGGGCTTGCTATTTATATCAGAGCAAAAATAACGTATATCAAGTGATATTTTTTCAGCAATTTTCTGCTCAAATGGAGTAAACGCTGAAGTGTTATCTGGCTTGTGGGTGCTGGTTAGTTTATAGGTCATATTATTTTCTGTTGCCTGGCTTTGACAAGCGCTAAGCGTAATGGAAACTACCATTATTAGCGCGCTTAGCACTAAGTGGACTCGTTTGTTTTTTTGTATAGAAGTAAATAAGTTACCGAGTAAAGCAGTAGCACTATCGTTCTGAATATTATCTCTCATAAGCAAACTCTACTTACTAAACGCAAGGACATACTTTACTAGTTTATTAATACCCGCTGCTACCTCAGTAATTGATTCAGCTAACATATAGGCTGGTGTAGTCACTATTTTATACGCTTTATCAACCACGACATCATTAACATCACAATCAATATGCAATAAACCTTTGGCTGAAATTAATTTCGCCGTATCATTATCTTTGCCAATCGTACCTTTTACCCCTGCAGGATAAATCATCGGCAATAGAGCCGGTGCTATACACATAAAACCGGTAGGTTTCTCAACATGAGCAAACGCTTTAGCTACCGTAAGTACCTGCTCATTAATCGTATAGTTATCATTATCTAAAGCGAAAGTACTGAGGTTTTTTGCTACACCAAAACCGCCAACAAAAATGATAGCATCAAACTCTTTTTCATATAGTTCGGTTAAGTCTTCAACATCGCCACGACCAATGCGCGCAGCCTCGACTAACACATTACGGCTTTCATTTTTGTTCACTTCACCAGTAAGGTGATTAATAACATGATGCTGGGCTATATTAGGTGCAAAACAACGATAAGTTGCACCTTGTTGAGCTATAGCTAACATTGTCAGTACGGCTTCTTGAATTTCACTACCGTCATAAACACCACAGCCACTTAATATAATCGCTATATTTTTCATTATTATTCCTTATGTATTTCTTTATATTGGCATTTTATACTAAATGGATTAATTAAGGTTACAGCTTTCGTTTTAAAATAAGTAATGAGAATAAACTCTCAAAATCAAGAGGCTTGATTAGGCAATAGCTGGCTATTGGTATTAATCTATTAATTGACCTTAACACGTTAAATTATGTCTTTGAATTTATGCATTCAAACTATCTTTATTACGAAACCATACCAGTAGCTGACAGCATAAGACTACCAAAATAGCGAAGAACATTAATAACGAAAACGGCTTAGCGCTACCATCATAAAAAAACGCCAAAATAGGTCCTGCTAACGCGCCAATACCCCAGCGAAGGGTGCCAATAACCGCTGTTACCGTACCTGAATGTTCTGGAAATTTGGTTAGAGTCAATGCATCGCTGTTAACGGCAATCAGTGAAATACTACCCATTAATGGAAAAATAGTCACCACAGTATAAATCAACGGTAATGCGAGTACATTCACCAACATTAAAGCCGTTGCCGCTACTATTGCTAGCGTTAAGCCAAAACGTAACATTGTTCTTGAGCCTTTAAGAACTACAAGACGTGTATTGGTAAAATGTGCAATCATTAACGCAAAAATATTCAACGCAAATAACAAACTAAATGCGTATTCAGATACAGCAAAGACTTTTAAATATACATAAGGAATTGCAGTAAGGTAGCCAAAAAAAGCCAGCGATATCATCATAGAAGTAAAAATATCTAACCTTGCCTCGGTATTACTCAAAACAATTTTATAGCGCTGAATAAAACCCAGTTGTACCTTTACCTTAACGGGTACATTTCCTACTACTGAATCACTTATATTGACGACATCAGTGTTGGCCACATCAGGTAAGTATTTAATAACTAACAATAATATAATAAAACTATAAGCGGCTAGTACATAAAAAATGAGCTGCCAGCTATGAGCAAGTAGCAATACACTACCAATACTAGGCGCGATCATAGGCGCCAACATCATGATCATACTGACATAAGAAAGACCTTTGGCGGTATCTTTACCATAATATTCACGGACTGCACCAGGCACAACGACTGTTGCCGCACTACTGACAAAAGCTTGAAAGAACCTAACCGTGAGAAATTGTTCTATATTGCTAACAAAGGGCAACAGTAGGCTGGCTATAAAAAAGCCGCCTATGCCTACTAAAACAAGCTTACGACGAGAGTATTTATCTGCCATCGGACCAAATAATATCAAACCAAGAGCATAACCTAATAAATAGATACTTAAGCTATTTTGTACCATAGACATGGGAGTATTCAAATACTCAGCTAGCGTTGGCATAGCTGATAAATACATATCTACCGCTAAAGGAGATATGGCTAAAATAGAGGCTAATAAAGGTAGTAGTAACTTCAAAGAAACCTTGAGTTCTGCCGGTTCCTGCCTCATATTGTCATGCTGTATTACTGCTTTTATATGCGGTGTAGCATTATTTTTTACTGTCATTTTTTTTCCATTAGTTGCGCTGTCTTTTGTATACTGGTGTGTTCATAGACCAACTTACCTAATACCTTAATAGCCATTTCAATATCACTGCCCCAGAACACACCAAAACTAACGCGCATATAGTTTTTATATCGACCTGATGGCGAAAAAATCACTCCAGGAGCAAAGCTTACTCCTTGTGCTAACGCTTCTTGAAAAAATGTACTGGTATTAACGTGAGACTGACAACGCAACCAGAGCACACTACCCCCTTGAGGTTTTGAAATACAGACTTCTGGTGGAAAATGATCCGCTATCAAGGCCCGCATTCGCTCGCAGTTATACGCGAGCGTTTTTCGTAATACGCAAAGGTGACGATCATAATCGCCGCTAAACAAATACTCATTTAATGTCCACTGCTGCAACATAGGCGTAGAACTAGATTGTGCTCGTTTTATTCTTTTTGCCTGCTCTTCAAATTTACCAGGTAGTAGCCAACCAATTCGATAGCCTGGTGCCGCTGTTTTAGAAAATGAAGAACAGGTCATCACTAAGCCCTTTTCAGAGTATAACTGTGCTGGTTTTGGCTTGTTATCAGTAAAGTATATTTCGCTATAAACCTCATCTTCAATTAATGGAATATCATGTTGTTCTAATAGAGATACCATAACTTGGCGCTGCACATCAGTTTTCATTGAACCTAATGGGTTATTGATCGCCGTTGAAAACAAACAGGCAGTAATATCATGTTGACTAATAGCCTCAGCTAAATCTACAACACAAACGCCATCTTCGGTACAGGTATAAACTTCTAGTGCTTTCATACCTAATGTTTCAATCAACTCAATAACGCCAAAAAAACAGGGTGATTCAATGGCAATAATATCGCCACGTTTGGCAACACATTGCAGAGCAATTGACAGTGCTTCTTGTGCACCATTGGTGATAACAATATCGTCTGGATTAGTTTTAACGCCTTGGTCTTGATATCGAAATGCTAACTGCATGCGCAATTTAACATCGCCAGTTACCGGACCGTAACTAACTGCCTTTTCTGAGACCTTACTTAAGACTGAACGCATCAGTCGGGCCAGCGCTTTATCTGGTGGATGTGCCTGAATAGGATTAGAGATACCAAAAGCAACGGTATCAGGTAAATGCACCGCTGCATGCACTTGCTCAATCATACTACGACCTTGTACTTCTCCCGGAGCACATTGTGCCCATTTAGCCGGTCGTGGCTTTAATGTTCTTGCTTGCGCTGCTTGTAAGTAATAGCCCGATTGTGGTTTTGCACAGACTTGTCCTTGTCGTTCCAGTTCCATATAGGCCTGCTTAACCGTTGGCACACTTATTTCAAATTGGCGACTTAATTTACGTAAACTAGGTAACTTATCACCTGCCTGCAATGCACCTACTCTTTGTTGATATTCAATAAAATCAATAACCTGCTGATACAAATAGGCTGAAGAGGTCTTATCTAATAATTTCATATTTCTCACTCTTGCTGCAAAGAATAAGTGCCTTTCATTATCAACACTAACTGTATAGGTTACATTTTCATTTTTTTGTATATGTTATTAAATCAAAATATCATTACAATGTCACCCTTATCTGGTTAGTTCTAATTTTAGGGTGGTCAAGTTCATGAACAATAGTTTTTTATATGTCATTACAGTCATTATTTGGGGTTCTACTTGGATCGCTATTAATTATCAATTAGGTGAAGTCGCTGCTGAAGTGTCTATTGTTTACCGTTTTGGTTTAGCTGCTTTATGTATGTTTGCTTATTGTCATTTAAAAAAATTACCCTTAAAATTTTCTGCTAAGCAGCATGTGCAATTATTTACTTTTGGTTTAACCTTATTTGGCTTTAATTATTATTTACTTTATAACGCTCAAGCATATATTAACTCGGCTTTAACCAGTATCGCTTTTTCTACTTTGATGATAGTTAATATTATTAATGCTCGTCTGTGGTTTAAAACACGTATTTCTAATCAAGTATATTACGGCGGTGCCTTAGGTTTAATGGGCATTGTCACCTTGTTTTGGCCACAAATAAGTAATACAAGTTTTGGTAATAGTACTTTACTCGGCTTAGGTTTGTGTTTAATTGGTGTGTTGTTCGCTTCTACCGGTAATATGATTTCTATTAAAAATCAGCATAATAATATGGCAGTATTACCCGCTACCGCTTGGGGTATGTTATACGGCAGTAGCTTTATGTTTGTGCTAGCGCTTATTCAAGGTCAAACCTTTAACTTTTCCTTTACTGTTCAATACATCAGTTCATTATTATATTTATCAATATTCGGCTCTGTTATCGCTTTTGGTTGCTATTTAACCTTACTTGCTAGGATTGGCGCACACAAAGCGTCTTATGCAACCATTATGTTTCCCGCTGTAGCGGTGGTTATTTCAAGTTTTGTTGAAGGATTCACTTGGGATAGTTATACATTTATTGGTTTAGGTTTGATGCTGGCAGGCAACTTGGTGGTGTTGGCTAAGCCTAGAAAAAATAAACAAACATCTCCTTTGGCCAAAGTAATAAAAACTTGATATTAATCATTAAGAATGATGTAAGTTTACCGTAACGGCAATGGCATCAGGGGTTACCGCTTTAACATACTATCCCGCATCGGTACCTTTATAAGTTACCGTTGCCTCTAACTCGGTATTATCTAGAAAAGCTTTAGTGTGCTTGTAATACAAACCACTGCGACTTTCATCTATTTTAAAGTTTCCCTGCTTAGCCTTTTTTAATTTTTGGGTAATATGATGAATATCCGACAGTAAAAAAGGGAGGTAATCTATTAAGACTTACTTCCGCCTTTATCTTTCTTTTTATTGCTAGCCTTACTACTAGCAACAACTTTGAAACCCCAAATAATTGAGCTGGCAAACGCCTCATCAAGCGTCTGTTGCTCTAATGAATTACTAGGGTTTGCTCGATAATAAGGGTTCAGCTGTCTTAAAAAGACTTTATTCCCCACGCGCTCAAATTACACTAAGCGGGTATCACCTAGTTGACCTCAGTCTAAACCAATATCATTGGAGCCAATACCGTGTGGTAAAATTGACTGAAATAAAAACTATTGCTCTATCTGCTCTATCTGCTCTATCTGCAAGTAAACTTTGCCTTCATCTTCATCATAAAAATAGCCCTGCTGTAATATTTTATTTTTATAAAATCAGTAAAATTTGTGTTATCAATATCAGTAGCACTTGACAGTAAAAGCCAAGCAAATATATAAAAACATCAAACCATGAACAAAATACATATTATTTCCTTTAAATATCGATGATAGTACAAGGTATCTAACAAATGATAGCCTTACTATATTTATCAATAAACACAAACGAAATAATAAGGAAACGCTACTAATGTCAGCTATAAGCTTGCTATAATTATTGTAAATGTCATTTTGAATAGTTTCATAAAAACTTTCAGCCTTAGTGATAAAACTATTATTGGCCAGTATTATTGGCTAATTTTATAAAGTATATAATTAACTTTACAGTAATTTAGGTAACCTAATGCAACGACTAGCCCCAGCTTTACGTCAAGACAATGTACCTCTTGATTTAATTTCATTAATCAAAACTATTTTAGCTGCCACTAAAGAGATTTCATTTCGTGTTAGTCAAGGCCATTTAGGTGACGTAATGGGCTCGACCCTTGATGAAAATATTCAAGGTGAAGTTCAGAAACAATTAGATGTGATTGCCAATGAATTATTCAAAGATATTCTATTAGAGTCTGGTTTTGTTAAAGCGATTTCATCAGAAGAAGAAGATCATTCAGTCGCTGGTGATGAAAATGGTAAATATATTGTTTCTTTTGACCCACTCGATGGTAGCTCTAACATAGATATTAATTCATTGATTGGTACTATTTTCTCTATTCATGAAGCACCAGAAGATATCAAAGCTGGTGATGATGACATGTTTAAACAAGCTGGTGACAAGCAAGTATGTGCTGGTTATGTGCTTTATGGCCCGTCAACTATGTTAGTGATGACAACGGGTAGTGGCACGCACTTTTATGTATTAGATAAAACTCACGGTGGTTTCTTATTAGTAGAGCGTAATGTACAAGTACCTCACAATACACAAGAGTTTGCAGTTAATATGTCTAACCAGCGTTTTTGGCAAGCACCTATGCAAAATTACATTGATGATTTACTTGCGGGAGATACTGGTACACGCGGTAAAAACTTCAATATGCGTTGGATAGCTGCCATGGTGGGTGATATTCATCGTGTATTATGTCGTGGTGGTATTTTTACTTACCCTGCAGATAGTAGAAAGCCTGAGCAACCATACAAACTACGTTTAATGTATGAAGCTAATCCAATGGCATTTTTACTTGAACAAGCGGGTGGTTTAGCTATGACGAGCCAAGGACGTATTATGGATATAGAACCAGAAAGTATTCATCAGCGTGTTGAAGTTATTATGGGCTCTAAAAACGAAGTTGAGAAATGCTTAAGTTACTATAAGTAAAATAAAACTATGATAAAAATAGCTTAAAAATTTTTCCGTAGCAAAATGAGATTATTAAAAAAGGCTTATTGTTTAAAACAATAAGCCTTTTTTGTGTCTGTTAAATTATATCAATTAAAGATTCTAAGTACTGGAACGCTATAACTGGAACGCTTTTCCGTTAACGGTTAACTGGCTTTCTACATATTTAGCTTCAAAACTAATGTCGTTATCTTGCTTACTTAAATAACCTTGTTCAATAAAGTTATCAACCATAGGTGCCATACCTAATTTAGTTAGAAATGCCATAGGTGCTTTACCTTTAGCATCAGCTTCTAACGCCATAATCAAAGTCATTAAATTTACGTTATTTATATCAAATAAGTCTTTATTGATATTAAGGTTAAACTTACTATCGATCTTACCTTCTTCTGTAACAACACTTAAATCGGTTATTTTCAAATTAGGCTCTTTAGCCAGTATTTTTTCTGCAACCGCCGATAAAACGTGTAAAACTGCTGCAGAGTTATCTTCATCTGAGACATTCGAAGGTAAATTAGCTATAGCAGTGTTTACTTCTTGTATGGCATTAATATCAATATTTGAAATCACGACCTCTAAGTTTAGTTTTTCGAAATTCTGCCCTGAAGCGCTAATACCTGAAGCGTGATATTTTAATGTTAGTGCTAATAAATCATTATCTAATGCAACGAATGTTACTAGTCCTGCATTTCTTAACGAAAATACATGGCTATTCTCACTATACATATCAATATTTGCTACATTGAATGTCGCATCACCAGTTAAAATTGCAGTGCCTTTTAAATAATCACCACTAACAACCTGCTGCTCTGTAGACATGGTAACCGTGCCAATAACGAAGCGCTCACCTAACTCTCCAAATTCAAGCCCCCCCCAAGAAAATCCACCAATGATATGTTCATTATTGATAAGCGTAAATTGTGCTGAGGCAGGAGCAGAGACAATAGTAGTTTCTTCATCCTGATAACTCATTTCATCTGTGTTAATAAAGGTAGTAACATCTTTGTTAAAGCTAAGTAACGCTCCTAGCTGAATTTTTTCGTTAATAAGCTTAATTATTTTTTCATCAACATCTATCGTTGAAAGGTTAAACTTAATCACCGAGTAACCTAAACCAAAGTGCCAACCTTGATCAGTAATCATTATCGGTCCAAAGAAAATATCTTCCTCTAACAATAGCGTTATATCCGCTAAGCCATCTTGTTCAAGTACAATGGTTAATTCTGATGTTACATCAGCACCAAACCAACCATTGTTATATTGACTAGTGGTTAAGGTGATACCATCGCTTTCATTAAGCTCTGCCAATACTTTTTCGCGTTCACCCGCAACCATAGAGCCAATAAATTTTGGTACAATAAGTAAGCTTGCAAGGATTAAGACCACAGCAATAGATAGACTTTTCATTTTAAAATTCCCTTTTTACAAATAATTTTATTAATACTTAATAAGTTTTAAACAATGTCCATGATTAGATTGCTCGTTGACGTACCATTTCAAATAAACAAATACCTGTTGCTACTGATACATTCAAACTTGAAACAGTACCTGCCATAGGAAGTTTTACTAGTTGGTCACAGTTTTCACGGGTTAATCGACGCATGCCTCTTCCTTCAGCGCCCATAACAAGTGCCATCGGTCCACCTAGCTTAACATCATATAAACAAGTGTCTGTCTCTCCGGCTGTACCAACAATCCATACACCTTGTTTTTGCAGCTGTTTCATCGTTCTTGATAAGTTAGTTACTTGCACTAAAGGCACACTTTCAACCGCACCTACAGCAACTTTACGCACAGTAGGCGTAATTTGTGCAGCATTATCTTTTGGTACAATGATGGCTTGTACGCCTGCAGCATCAGCGTTACGTAGACAAGCACCTAAATTATGAGGATCGGTAACACCGTCTAAAATAAGGAAAAATGGTGGGACACCTTTTTTTTCTGCGGCAAGAATGATGTCATCTATATCATTTTCTGTATAACTTTTCCCAGGTCTTACACGGGCGATTACGCCTTGGTGTTGCTCACCTTCACTTTTTTCATCAAGGGCTTTACGACTCGCCAATTGTGTACCAATTCCGTATTTTCTTGATAAATTAATAATTGGCATTATGCGGTCATCTTCACGACCTTTTAATAACCATATTTCAATAAAACGCTCAGGTGCTACGTCCATTAAGGCATTAACTGCATGAATTCCAAACACTAACTCTTCATTTTTCGCCATGATTTTTCTCTATTTTATATGAACAACGAGGCTTACAAGCCATATATACCTATTGCTTAAGCACTACTTTCTGTACCTTTACGCGCATTTTTTCCTGGTCGTTTTTTACGTGCACTGCGTTTTTTCGCTTTACTCTTTTCTTTTGGCTTATCTTTAGAGCTACCTTTAGGCTTACTTTTAGGTTTGTCTTTTTTGGCTGTAGTGGCTTGATTTTCTGTCTTAGTTTCTGATTTACCTTCAGCTGGTTTTGACCCTGAGCGTCTTGCACTTGTACTTTTTGACTTGCCTTTAGGTTTACCTTTAGACTTACCTTGGTTTCCTTCTACCTCAACACCTTCAAGACGTAAGTCTATTTTCTTTTCATCAAGGTTTACCGCCGCAACTTGAACTCGAATTTCATCACCGACACGATATTTTTTGCCACTTTGTTCACCGGTTAGACACATACGAACATCATCATAATGATAAAAATCACGGCCAAGCGAAGTAATATGAACTAAGCCTTCAATATGTAAATCTTGTAAGCGAACAAACATGCCAAAGTTAGTAACAGTGGAAATAACGCCAGTGAAATTATCACCAACATGATCTTGCATAAACTCACACTTGAGCCAATCAGCTACGTCACGTGTTGCTTCATCAGCGCGTCGCTCTGTCATTGAACAATGTTCGCCTAACTCAACCACTTCCTGTAAGGCATAATCATAACTACCTTCGTTAGCATCATTTTTAGCTTCTTTATCTAGAATAGCTTTAATGACTCGATGCACCACTAAATCAGGATAGCGACGAATAGGTGAGGTAAAGTGGCTATATGATGGCAGCGCTAAACCAAAATGTCCTTCGTTATCTGTTTGATAGACAGCTTGGCGCATTGAGCGTAACAACATGGTTTGAATAAGTTCTTGATCGGGGCGACCTGCTACTCTTGCTAAAATATCACCATAATCTCTTGGCTCTGGTTCAGCTTTTGATGGCAGTGACAAACCAAGCTCATTTAAATAAGTAATAAAATTACGGTACTTATCTTCATTTGGCTTTTCATGAACACGGAATAATCCAGGTTTTTCATGTTTTTCAATAAACTTTGCCGTCGCGACATTGGCCAAAATCATACATTCTTCAATGATTTTGTGCGCATCATTACGAATAAGTGGCACAACACCAGAGATTTTCTTATTTTCATTAAAAAGAAAAATAGATTCTTGCGTTTCAAACGCGATAGCGCCACGTTTAAGTCGGGCATCGGTTAACGCGTGATACATATTTTCAAGATTTTTTAAATCAGGAACTAAGGGCTGATATTCTTGACAAAGCCCTTCATCACCATCAAGAATGGCAGCTACTTTAGTATAAGTAAAACGGGCATGGGAGCGCATTACTGCCGGATAAAACTTACTGCCTGTCAATTTACCTTTGGCACTAATGGTCATTTCACAGACCATACATAAACGATCTACATCTGGATTTAGTGAACATAGACCATTAGAAAGTTTCTCTGGTAACATAGGGATAACTTGACTAGGAAAATACACCGAGTTACCACGTAATATAGCTTCATCATCTAAAGCTGTGCCGTGTTGCACATAATAGCTCACATCGGCGATAGCAACCCATAAGCGCCAACCACCCGATTTTTTAGGCTCACAATAAACAGCATCATCAAAATCTCGCGCATCATCACCATCAATAGTAACCAAGGGTAAGTCGCGTAAATCTTTACGTGGTAATTTGGCTGACTCTTCAACTTCATCAGCAATGCTAGCTACTTCAGCTTGCACGGTATGTGAAAATTGATGTGGTAAATCATGGGCACGTAAAGCAATTTCAATTTCCATGCCTGGCGCTAAATGATCACCTAAGACCTCAATAACTTTACCAATAGCATGCGAACGTCTAGTCGGTCTTTGTACTAACTCCACCACGACCATTTGTCCATGTCGAGCACCCAGTTTTGCTTGTGGGTCAATTAACACTTCTTGTTTAATTTTACTGTCTTCTGAAACTACAGAGCAAACATGATGATCAATATATAATCGACCAACGATTGGCGCTTTTCGCGGCTCTATCACCTCAAGTATTTTAACTTCTTTACGACCTTTTCGATCCGTACGATCAACCAACATTGCTTGCACAATATCACCATGAAAAACACGCTGCATTTCATGAGCGGAGATATAAAAATCTTTACCTCTTTTATCAGTAATCGAAGCATCATCAGGAGAAAAAAAACCAAAACCGTCGCGATGACCAATAACTTTGCCGCTTAGCAGGCTATTTTTTTCCGGCAATGCATATTGTTTGAATTTATTGAAAATTAACTGACCACTGTTTTCCATCGCACGTAAACGACGCTTCAAACCAATAAGTTGATATTCTTCATCATACTTTAATGTTTTGACTAAGCTGTTAAAGCTTGGCGGCGGCGAGCATTTTTCGATGATTGATAACAATAATTCGCGTGAGGCGACTGGCTTTTCATATTTTTTGGCTTCGCGTTTAGCGTGTGGATCGTTATAGGTCACTATAATGGGTCAGTATTTAAGGATATCTGCCTGTCAGTATACCATAAAGTTATTATTTACTGCGCTAACGCTTTTGCTTAATTTGTATAACTTGTTCTTTTCGCTTGTTCAATGACTTTACTTGGCATTTTACTCGCAAGATCTGAAAGTAACACACTGATTTTTTTATGTATTACCTTATCATCA
The DNA here is from genome assembly GCA_913049915.1 of uncultured Colwellia sp. Taxonomy (GTDB): domain Bacteria; phylum Pseudomonadota; class Gammaproteobacteria; order Enterobacterales; family Alteromonadaceae; genus Colwellia. Next base: position 11,630 of record CAJWZC010000010.1, on the reverse strand, counting down.
GTAATGGAGTGATGTAATTGAGAATATAATGCTGGGTAGTCTAGTGGGCTACCATAGCCTTGCTCATATATTCCCGCCAGTCGCATTTGTGCCGCTAAATTATCTAAACTTGACGCTGTTTTTAAATAAACAATAGAGCGATCAATATCAACCTGCATAAATTTGCCAATATGATAATAACGTCCTAACTGTTCTAAACCTTCTGCTAAACCTTGATCAGCGGCTAGATGCATATAATGTAAACCTAACGGAATGTCTTTTTTAACACAAACCCCATAAGCTAACATATCACCCCACAAATATTGATACGAGGGCATATTTGCTTTATTCGCACGCGCTTCAATATCTTGTACTAATTGACATTCATCGAGCACTACTTGGCTTAAATGTTTATTGTCTTTAATCAAATCTAATAATTGATTATCGGTATATATTTGTACAGCTTGCATATTTTTCTGCATAGCGAATGCTGAAGAACAGGCTAACAAAAAAATAAAGAAAAAAAGTAAAGTACGCATAAAAATCCTAACTAAGCTTAATCAGCTTACCTCCCTGTATAGCAAGTAAGCGGCATATATGAAATTTATTTCAATCAGGTAATCATAATAAAGCAATTTTGAAGCCAACATAGCTATTTTTATACAAGGGTTATTATTAATTCGGCCAAGAAGTTTACTATACTTATTATTATTTAGCGTATAGTGAAAACACCTACTAAAATTATCTATTTTACGAATGACGAATTTTAATCGACACTTAAAATGATAATACCCTAATAATGGTCTTGTACATGCTAATTGAAAAAGACATTTCTGAATTAACGATTGGCCATTATGTGGTAAAAATTATTAAACAAGAAGGTAACTTTTCTTTAACTGCGGCTGGACACATAAAAAGTTACGCGGTTGTTAATCATCTTAAAAGCAAAAATGTTTACCGTGTTTTAATTGATAGTAGTAAAACACTCAAATCTCAAAGTAAAAAAAGTACTATTGCTCCAACAAAAACATTGGTTATAAATGTTGAAAGTCTTAAAGAAGCCCAAGAAATTTTTAATGAATCTAAAAATATACAAAAAAAATTATTTCATGATGCACTAAGTGGTAGCACTTTAGATTTATCACCTGTTATTGAAGTGACAAATAAATCTATCGATGCCATATTTAATAGCCCAGATTCCTTAGCCTGTATATTAAATATTCGAGAAAAAGATCATTACCTGTTAGAGCACTCTGTCGCTGTGTCTGTTTATATTACTCTTTTTTCCCGTTATTTGGGTTTAGAAAGAAACATAATTGAACAACTCTCTATCGGTGCATTTCTCCATGACATTGGCAAAATAAAGATACCCGATGAGATCCTTAATAAGCCAGGTAAATTAACTGATGATGAATTTACCATAATGAAAACCCATGCAAATCACTCCATAGATATCATCAAGGCAACACCTGGAATTAGCGCACTTAGTCTTGAAGTGGCAACCCTACACCATGAAAAACTTAATGGCTGTGGCTATCCTTTTCAAGTAAAAGGTGATGATATAAGCCGGTATGGTCGTATGATTTCTATTTGTGATATTTTTGATGCATTAACAGCTACACGGGTTTATAAAGAAGGTTTTTCTCATGGCAAGTCCTTTGCTATTTTACGAGAATTGGCGAACCAAGAACAGTTAGACCGCAAGTTAGTGGACCAATTTATTAAATGTGTGGGAATTTTTCCTGTTGGTACATTAGTGCAATTAGAATCAAATAAACTGGCCTTAGTCAAAGTGCGTAATGACACTGACCCCCTTAATCCACAGGTTCATTCTTTCTACCACGTTGAACAAAAACACTTTTTAGATAAACAAGAAATTGACTTATCTATTACTACAGATCGCATTGTTAAAGGCGTTAGGGCGGAAGAGTTCGATCTTGATATGAAACAAATTATCGATATGTTGTTGATGGAAGGCTAGGCGTGGTAACAATAATGAATACTGCAGATAAACGTATAACTCATCGAGATATATCATATTAGGTTATACGTTATCTGGATCTTACTAGTAGCGCTAAATACCTAGGCAGCGTTATCAATTTCTTTAACTTCCTGAACTTGAGTATTTTCTTTTTTCAGAATAATTGTTGCCGTTGTCTGCTTATCTTCTTTACGCTTATCTCTTAATACCAATAGACAGGGTGTTAGTACCAAAATCAAAACAGTCGCAAAAGCTAATCCTCCTGTAATAGCGGTTGCTAGCTGTGTCCACTACTGTGTAGATGATACACCAAAGACTATGGTGCGTTCAAAGAAATCTAAGTTGACCTTTAATACCATAGGCAATAAGCCCAAAATGGTAGTTATTGTAGTTAACATAACAAATAAATTATAAGATGTAATATCAACAGAAATGCCGACAATTAGTCGGCATTTTTATTTTTAGCAAGGGGCTGTCATAACAAAAAACATTGAGTGCTATGTCAAAGTGATGACATTATCTAGTCAAAATCTTCTTAGTCGGTTAAATAGAAAAAGATGAACCACAGCCACAGGTACTACTAGCATTTGGGTTATTTACCACAAAGCGGCTACCCTCTAAACTTTCAAGATAATCTACTTCACCATCGACAAGGTATTGTAAGCTCATAGGATCGATAACCATCATAACACCTTGTTTTTCAATGGTCATATCTCCATCATTCACTTTCTCATCAAAGGTAAAACCATATTGAAAACCTGAACAACCACCACCAGTAACATAAACACGTAACTTAAGTGCTGGATTTTCTTCTTCTGTGATTAGCGAAAGGACTTTGCTCGCGGCAGAATCGGTAAATTTAATGGGTAATTCTAGGTCTGACATGGTGCTCTACTTAGTACAACAAAGTACAAAAAAATACGCTATAAAGTGGGATGGATAACAACAAGGTTAATTATCATAAACCTGACTATTTTAGTCAAGTATTATTCTTTACCCTGTATATCCGATCCACTTGAAGATACTCGTTTCAGGAAACCTGAGCGGATCATTATCGAGGCACACTTTTTTATTAAGGATATTCCCTTAATAAAAAATGTAACAACGAGTATGCTTTACTCAGGTTTCCCCAAAGAGCTGTTTATAAACGCTTTATAATTTCAGCTACATCCAACATCTGCAAGTGGAATAGCTATATCGCCACTATTGACTGACTTGCCATGACACACTTTTATCTTTCTTGGCATACTTTTGCCAGCGAGACTGAGTTAGAATGGCTGATACTAGGACATTTTCAGGAGTAAAGTTCACTGGTAATGTAAATTCACCATTAATAATCTGGAAATATTGAAAACTAAATTGTAAATCTTTTTTGTTTAACTCTGCGACGTCTGCCAGTTTAAGCGTTACTGCTTGGTCACCTTCTCTACCTTTAAAGATTAATTCAAGGTAACCTTTACTATAACGACGCTTTAATTGCTGCTGCACTAAAGTCACTTGAAAGTGATATTTATTTGGTATTTTAGTTGCTTGTATATTTATATTTTCAACAAATAAACCTGCTGCTTGTTTTTCTGGTGCCATGATCTTTTCATAAAAGGCTAGCTGTTTTTTTACTTCAAACTGTTGCTTGGCCGCTGATTTAAGTAAGCCTTGCGCTTTTTGATTAGCTAATTGTTCTACCGCTAATTCAACTTCTAAGGTATGAATTCGCGCTATATTATTTTCTTGTTGCTGATAAAGCTGCTCCAGTCTAACTTTTTGTTGTTCCAGATTAGTTATCTGAAAATAGTGGTAATAATTTCCTAAACGATAACCAGTAAAAAGACAAAGACTGATAACTGTTAATAAAAACAAAGCCGATTTAAAAGTACCTAAGCGCTCAATAACAACACCCAAATTTATTTTTGCTAACCATTTCATTTGTAAAGTATTATAATCCTGTAATGATGATATCTGTTGCCGCCATAAGAAAACACTTAGCTTTGCCCAATACATCATGGCAAATTTGCTTACTTGCCATTATTGGCGGCTGCGCGTCAGCTTTATTAGTCGTGCTATTTACCCTGACTATTGAAGGAATTCAGCAGTTATATCTAATAAAGCGCGACAACTATAACAGCTTAGATGAAGTAAGTCGTTTTGATTTACCCATCATAGGCGCACTTATCATCCTCTTAATTGCTTGGCTTACTGGTTATAAATATCTCCGTACTGGCATCCCTTTTGTTCTACATCGCTTAAAAGTCGCCCATGGTGTTATCCCCTTTAAGAACACCTTAAATCAATTCTGGGGTAGTGCAATAGCTATTGCCTCAGGATTTTCTGTTGGCCGTGAAGGACCAGCTGTTCATCTTGGGGCTGCATGTAGTAGTTATTTAGGTAGTGTACTAAAACTACCTTATAACAGTGTGCGTACATTATGTGCTTGCGGTATAGCTGCAGGTATTGCTGCAACATTTAATACCCCGATAGCCGCTGTGATTTTTGTGATGGAAGTGATCATGCGCGAATACAAGGTTCATATTTTTGTCCCTGTGATGCTTGCTTCAATTGTAGGATCTTTGATCACTCAAAGTGTTTTTGGTACCAGCCATAATTTTCAATATTTTCACACCATAGCCCTTGAGCAACAACATTATCTTTCCTTAGTGCTATTAGCTATAGGATTAGGGATATTGGCAGCTGCATTTAATAAGTACTTGGTTCTCATTATTAAGCAGAGTGTTAAATACCACATAGTACCGCGCTTACTACTTGCTGCGTTTATTACCAGTACACTCGGCTATTTAGTCCCTGGTGCTATGGGCACAGGCTATAGCGCAATTGATATTTCATTAACAAGTAATGCACAGTTAGGCTTTCTGTTTAGCTTACTTATAGCTAAATTATTAATGACTATGTTTGCCCTAGGTTTAGGTATACCCGGTGGTATTATTGGTCCAACATTAGGTATTGGTGCAATTACTGGCGCTTGTGCTGGGGCTATTGCGATTCAAGTATTACCGGGAGAGCACTTAAGTAATGATTTTATTTTAATGGGCATGGCAGGTTTTATGGCTGCCAGCTTAAATGCACCACTTGCCGCCCTACTTGCTGTGCTTGAACTATCGGGTCAACTTGAGTTAGTTGTTCCTGCTATGATAGTCATTACTATCGCTAGTATAGTGTCACGCCAACTTTGTAAAAATGAATCTATTTTTACTATGCAATTAGATGCGCAAAATCTGCTCTATAAAAAGCCTCCCATTGAAGAATCATTACAAAATATTGGTGCCTTGGCGGTGATGAAAGATAACTTGTTAATTTTAGAACAAGCAAGTACTCGCACTATCATTGGAGAACTCATTAATAGTCATGAATCACAATTAATCATTAACAAAGAAGCTGCTGTCGAAATAAATAAAGTAAATAATTATTATTGGGCGCAATTAGATGTTGAGGTTGTTGACGATGAAGGAGAGGATATTGATCATAACCTTGATAAACGATTAATACTGCACAAGCTTATTCCTATAAATCATCAAGCAACCCTTGCAGAAGCTTATTTAGCATTAGTAGAGCAACGTTCAGGCGCGGTATATATTTACTATAAAGATATCAATGACTGCATTGGCTTGGTAACTTTTGAACAACTTAGAATTTATTTAGTAGAAGGAAAACTTAATTAATGGACACGTTTTTAATCAATAATATCCTCTGGCTTAAAGCATTTCATGTAATTTTTATGGTAGCTTGGTTTGCCGGTATTTTTTATTTACCACGCTTATTTGTTAATCATGCAGAAACCGATTCAACTGAAGTGGCAGAGCAACTTAACGGCATGGAAAAGCGCTTGCTATATTTTGTCACTCCTTTTGCTATTTTTAACCTGTTACTTGGTTTAGCAATAATTTATGCTTATGGAGCTGATTGGTTTATTGCCGCTAAGTGGTTACATATCAAATTAAGCTTAGTCACTGTACTCTATCTTTATCATGGTTACTGTTTTACATTAGTTAAAACCTTTGCCCTCAATAAGAATACTCGTTCTGGACGTTTCTATCGTATTTTTAATGAGATCCCTGTACTGATCTTATTTGCTATCATTATTTTAGCCTATGTCAAACCTATGTAATTTACTCCTTTATTTTTATTCTAAATTACGCCCTTACTGTAGCTATCGGTACCCGTGATTATAATAAGCTTAATTTACTTTATTGAGTGATGAACAATATAATATTGGTATAATAATAATTTTTTATTGTTTAGTTAGTTGCATATATCCCACTAACTAAAAAATACTCACCAGGTTTTCGTCAAAGCATAACAAGATTGGGTGGAACATCATTTTCCAACATTGCAGTTATCATCAAGAGAGGATAATCTGCAGTAATGCTAGTTAGATGCTACCAATACGATATGTTAACCATCTAATTTACCTTAAATTTAGGAAATATTATAATGAAGTACCTTTTATTTACTATTTTATTAATCTCAATAATCTTATCCTCGGCACACGCAACAAACGAATCAAGTTTACTTTTAGCCAAGACCAAAATTGTTGGCGGTGAGCTTGCTGTTCAGGGCGATTGGCCTTGGATGTCTGCATTAGTTTTTACCCAAAATGCAGTAAGTACCTCTTTAGAGGTTGCAGGTACTCAATATGATAGTGAACCTTTTTCGAATAGTCCCCCCGGTCAAGCTAGTGCCACTATAGTTGATTGTGGTATTGGTGATGCTCTTTGTACTTTAGCTGAAAAAAAAATATGTTTAATAGCCCGTGGTGAAATAGATTTCTCGGTAAAGGTTGAAAATTGTCAAAAAAGTGGAGGTATTGGTGTAATTATATTTAACAATATTTCAGGCGTTATAAGTGGCACCTTAGGGGAGAAATTTTCAGGGACTATTCCCGTAGTCGCTATCAGTCAAAATGACGGAATTCTTTTACTTAATCAACTCGATAGTATTGCCACTATTAATATATCGGAACAAGTCGCGCTTACCCAAATAGCTAATTGTGGCGCTAGCTTTATTGGCGAAAAGTGGGTTTTGACCGCGTCTCATTGTGTTGATGGTGCCAATATAAATTTTTTAAAGGTTAATATTGGTGAGTATGACTTAAGTAATGGCGCCAATAATGCTAAAGCCATTAAGCGTATATATATGCACCCTGAATATGATGAAGGTAATGTTTTAAATAACGATATAGCCTTGATTGAACTAGTAGAAACAGTAAATAATCCTGCAGTTACCCTACTCGATTATGATACCAGTCGACAATTAGCCCTTGCTAACAGTTCAGCTACGGTTATAGGTTGGGGTAACATAAATGCTTATGGTCCAAATGATGAATCACCGCCAAATAGCCAACCAGATAAATTGCGTCAAGTTGAGTTATCTCTGTTAAGTAATGAACAATGCAAAGATACATTAGCGCAAGCTTATACTGACTTAGAAGGTATTAATTATTTACCAAATCAGGTTGGTATTAACGACAGTATGATCTGCGCTGAATTTTTAGACGGTGGAAAAGGTTCATGTCAAGGTGATAGTGGCGGTCCCTTGTTAGTCAATACTAATCAAGGCTGGCAACAAATAGGTATAGTCAGCTATGGTGTCGGCTGTGCTGATGCTGCATTCCCCGATGTTTATGCTCGCGTTGGTAACTTTACTGACTGGATCAAAAGTATTACCCAAGGTATAGCCGTTGAATCTAGCCCGGACTTTGCTATTACTCCGCAAAATACAGCTCAAAGCAAACTACTAACCGTAATCAATAATAGTAATATAACCACAAGTTTAACTTTTATACTAAAATCTGACAAAATGGATAGTACCGGTTTTAGTTTGAATACTGATAATTGCAGCACATTAGTGGCAAAACAAAGTTGCCAAATTGAAGTCAGCTTTGATGCTAAAAATGTCGGCCAGCAGAGGATAGAAATTGGCATAGATAGTGGTGATACTAATATCCCAATCAGTCCTTATTTTATTAGTGCACAGGCAATTCCTGCCAATAGTAACATCAATACTCAGCTGTCAAATGGCTCATCAGAATTACTGTGGTTTAGCGGTGGTGACCAACCGTGGCTACTCGATAATACCGAAGCAGCCATCAACAGTGGTAGTATCGGAAATGATCAACAAAGTTCTGTTTTACTAACTTTTTCTGGTGCAGGGTCCTTAACATTCGACTGGTCGGTTTCCTCTGAAGAGAACACCGATAACCCTGATGAACCTTTTGATGCTTTATATCTATTGGTTGATGGTGAACAAGTCAGCTTTATCTCCGGAGAAGTTGCTTACACCAAGGTAACCATCGATGATTTATCCGCTGGGGAACATCAAATAACATGGCTATATAAGAAAGATGGCGGTGCGAGTGAGGGGAAAGATAAAGGTTATTTGAAAAATGTTATTTTTACACCCATAGCTATTTCAGTTCCAACAACACCTGCGCCCGCCGCCGCACAAACATCAAGTAAATCTAGCGGTAGTAGTTCCTATATTGCCTTGTTCATACTCCTTTTATTAACCCTTAATCGTCGACGAATTTAACCACAAACAATTAAATAAAAAGAGGTAGTTAATACGATCTCTTTTTATTTTTACTTCCCCCTGACAAGCCGTTATTAACATTCACAATGTAGTGGTTTTATGCTATATTATTGGCAAATTTTCTCCCTTTCAATGTAACAAGTCAAGATGATGAAATTCCAAGGCAATAATATACTATCGGTCTCACAATTTGACCGTGAAGCTATCACTCAGATTTTACAAATCTCTGCACAAATGGCGCCTTATGCGTCAAGACAAAAACGTTGTCATGTGCTTGATGGTGCAATATTAAGTAATTTGTTTTTTGAACCTAGTACACGTACCCGCGTTAGTTTTGGTACAGCTTTTAATTTACTTGGCGGCTTTGTCCGTGAAACTGTTGGCCAGGAAAACTCATCGCTAAGTAAAGGTGAATCTTTATTTGATACTGCTCAAGTGATCAGTGGCTACTCAGATGTTATTGCTATGCGTCATCCACAGATGCACTCGGTAGAACAGTTTGCACAAGGTAGTTCAGTGCCAGTTATTAATGGTGGTGATGGAGCAAATGAACACCCAACTCAGGCCTTACTTGACCTATTTACTATTCAGTCTGAGATGATGCACTTTAATAAAGGTTTAGATGATTTAAATATTGTTTTGATGGGCGACTTAAAACATGGTCGTACTGTGCATTCATTGTCAAAATTATTGAGTCTCTATGACAAAGTAAAAATCACTATGGTAGCGCCAAAAGCATTGCAAATGCCTGATAGTATTGTCTCAACATTAAGTGATGCAGGTCATGAAGTTATTGTCACTGAAACGATGGCGGGTAACTTATCCGCTGATGTGATCTATCAAACAAGAATTCAACAAGAACGCTTTGCCAGTAAAGATGAAGCAGAGTTATATCGTGGTCATTTCAGTTTAAATAAAAGTGTTTACCAAAAATATTGCCGCGAAAATACGGTAATTATGCACCCATTACCGCGTGACTCTCGTCCAGAAGCCAATGAACTTGATACCGATTTAAATGATTTAGATAACCTAGCTATTTTTAGACAAGCACAAAATGGTGTTTTAGTACGTATGGCTTTATTTGCCTTAACGTTAGGTGTTGAAGATCAATTAACGCAATATGAAAAACCAGTAAACTGGTTCACCAATAAAAACGCCTAATGGCAATATTCCTTATAATATCTAACGGGTTTATTTAATAGCCCTATTGGTATTAGTAACGATTTGAGAAGAAGCAATTATGAATAAATCAGAACAGTTATTTGAACAAGCTCAAAAAATTATCCCAGGTGGCGTTAACTCTCCAGTACGTGCGTTTAATGGCGTTGGTGGTACTCCTTGTTTTATAAAGCGTGCGCAAGGCGCTTATATCTATGACGCTGATGATAAAGAATATATTGATTATGTTGGTTCATGGGGACCGATGATCTTAGGTCATAATCACCCTGCTATTCTTGAAGCGGTTATTACTACCGCTAAAAATGGTTTAAGTTTCGGTGCACCAACCGAACTTGAAATTACTATGGCTGAAAAGGTACGTGAATTAGTACCTTCCATGGAGTCTTTACGCATGGTTAGCTCTGGTACAGAAGCAACCATGAGCGCTATCCGCTTAGCACGTGGTTATACTGGTCGCGATAAGATATTAAAATTTGAAGGTTGTTATCACGGTCATGCCGATGCCTTGTTAGTAAAAGCTGGCTCTGGCGCTTTAACAATGGGCGTACCTAACTCTCCTGGTATTCCTAAAGATTTTGCTAAACACACCCTAACGGTTAGCTATAACAACATTGAAGAAGTAAAAGAGATTTTCGCTAAATATGCGGATGAGATAGCCTGTATTATTGTTGAACCTGTTGCCGGTAACATGAACTGCATTGCTCCTGTTGAAGGATTTCTAGAAGGCCTACGTGACGTTTGTGATCAATACAGTAGCGTACTAATTTTTGATGAAGTCATGACTGGTTTTCGTGTTGCATTAGGTGGTGCTCAAGCTCTCTATAACATTAAACCTGACTTAACTACCTTAGGTAAAGTTATTGGCGGCGGCATGCCTGTTGGCGCATTCGGCGGTAAACAAGAGATAATGGATTATATAGCCCCAATTGGTCCGGTTTATCAAGCAGGTACCTTATCTGGTAACCCAATTGCTATGGCGGCTGGGTTAGCCTCATTGACTGAGTTGGCTCATGGAAACAAACACCAGCAACTTACTACTTCTACAGAGAAACTAGCAATGGGCTTAAAAGCCGCAGCTGAGCGTAATGGCGTTAGTTTAAGTGTTAATTATGTAGGTGCTATGTTTGGGTTCTTCTTCACTGAAGATAACAACCCTATAACGACTTATGAACAAGCCACCCAATGTGACGGTGAAATGTTTAAACGTTTCTTCCACTTGATGTTGGCTGAAGGCATTTACTTAGCGCCATCGGCATATGAAACTGGATTCTTATCAACTGCCCACAGCGATGATATTATTGAAAAGACGTTAGTTGCTGCTGATAAGTGTTTTGCTCAGCTATAACAAGATAATAATAAAAAAGGCTGCTAGTAGTAATACTGGCAGCCTTTTTTATATCTGTGTATTATCTAATAACAAACAGATCAATATGTCACTATCGGTTTTTTTAACTCACTATGCAGCCAATATAGTCCAACTTGCCAACCTAAATTTAGGCTACCAAAAACTCGTAAGTTCTAACCATCAAGTTCACGCATAACAGCTGCTTTATCTATCGGTTTTTTACTTTCATCATTATAGATAACTACCGCAATCGTCGTTAAATTATCATACGACGCTACGCTAATTTTAGCTGCAAATGAGAAGTTATATTGATTGATTATATTAATAAATTAAGCAATATCATTTAGAAATTTTTAGTCATAAAGTCATCGTGCCCTTCAAACATTTCTAAAGATACTTCTATATTTTCATTGACAATAACTTCTACAATATTAACCTTTAAAAGATTAATATTAGCAAAACTGAGTTGGTATTTAATGATAATATCCTGTCCATTCATCATATGTTCCTTATAAATAAAGCACATCAGATACTGTAATATATACCCATGTTCAATGAAGGTGCTTGATTTATACAATGATGAGGATCATGATATCCCTCATCAAA
>CAJWZC010000009.1 GCA_913049915.1 uncultured Colwellia sp. | reverse complement strand
TTAAAGGAAGCAGGCTTACTAAGTTATAATTCGTTAGAGATCTATATGCGGTTAACCCGATAAGTCATATAGCTAGTGAAGGTGAGTTGAAGTGTATTGCCTTAGCTGGGTTTTTAGCGGAGTTAACTATCAACAATCGACGTTCAGTAATAATATTTGATGACCCAGTTAGTTCATTAGATAACAAATGGCGTAGGTTATTTGCAGGCCGAATTGCATTAGAAGCACAATCAAGGCAGGTAATTGTTTTTACCCACGATTTATCATTCTTTATGTTATTGAAAGAAGCTGCAGACAATAATATAACTGAACGGCCAATAAATCGTATAGGTGCTTTATCAGGTTATCCCAAAAACTCAATACCTTGGAATGTGTAATGGACTAGTTAACTAGTCCATATATTTAGATATGTTTGTTCCTGTTTTTTAGGAAAAAAGATAGTTTTTTTAGTTGTGTGTAGATATTAATAGTGAGTGAAGTTACTATGATTTACTTCATAATTATCGAGAGGCTACGTCCGCTGATCGCTCATTACTGACGTTAGCTACTGATTATTCTTTAGGTCGACAGCTAGCCAATTTATCTTGCCCCATAAAGATGGACAGTTAATTTAGCACTTTTGTCTTTTTCTCGAAGCCTACTGGACTTTTGAAACTAAGATAACTGTGTAGCCTCTTTTTATTATAGATATATCGAATTGAGCTTCTTGCCTTGTTCGGTACTTATAACGACAGATCCTTTATCGCTTCAATGAACCGAAAAAATTCTCTACAACCGCATTATCATAGTAATTACCTCTAGCACTCATACTGCATTGAATACCTTTTTCTTTCAGCATTGCTTGGTAATCATCACTGATGTATTGAGCTCTTCTATCAGAATGAATGATGAGGCCATCACTTGGATTTCTTTCTACCATAGCCATCCCTAACGCGTTCATCGCGATGTGACGGCCAAGTAGACAAATCCTTGTCTGATTTGGATGTACGTTATGTCTGATGAGCAAACTTGATTAGCCCTTTTTACAACAAAGTTTTGGTGTAGTAAATTAGGTGCAGGATCGGCGTATGGATTTGATTGGGCCGTTCTTCGCCACACACGCCTAGGGCGGCCTTTTAATCGCTCTATTTGCATCAATCTAGCCACTCTATTATTGCCGTAGCAATGCCCTTGGGAATCAAGACTCGCTTTTATTCTTGGTGCTCCGTATACACCTCTGCTTTGCTCAAATATTGTTGATATTTTCTAAGTTAGCTTAATGTTTTCCTCCTTAGTTTTGCATAGTGGTCTACTAAGCCAGGCATAATACCTACGGCGTGAAATATCTAAAACATTACACATCATTTTTATGGGATAGCTGTTGCGGTACCGCTTAATACAACAAAACTTTAACCGGACTCCTTGGCGAATAACACCACCGCATCTTTTAAGAAATCACGCTCTTTTTTTACTTTAGCCAACTCTTTTTTCAACTGAGTTAATTCATTATTACTGGTTTGTTTATTTCGCTTAAAAGCATCATCACCTTTTAAGCTAAACTCATCACGCCAACGACTTAATTGCCTAAAAATGATCCCTAGTTCTTCGCAAACACGATTAGCAGTAATACCGTCCTCAGAAGCTATGAGTAACGCCATACGTTTAAACTCAGCAGGATACCTTTGATAATTTTTTGCTTTTGCGATTATTGTAATTTAAATACTTTTATTTATTTTCACCCAAAATATTACTTAATATTTAGCATACGATTATTTATACAATCTCTAAAGCGGACATTAGAATCATCTAAGGTCTACATAAAGTAGAGTATTAAATCTAAGACGCTAATGAGATAGTGATAACCGTCACTATTGGTTAATCTCGTCGGGAATGAGAATATTCTCGGTATTCTCATGAAGGGCCAAATTCTTATATACTCTGTTTAAATATTGAACATTTATTGAACATTTATTGAGTGTTTATTGACATTTATGATATGTTATCTTAATAATTGGACGGGCCAATTATTAAGACGGATATACCAAGTAGAGTTTTATATAGCTTAGCGCTAATTCGCCTGAATGATGACGAGTATAAATAGAGATTTTATGCTTAAGAGGAAGAAATAAAAGTAACAACAAAAAAAAAGGATAACTAAAATAAAAAAATAAAAAACTATAACAAGAGGTGACAAGATGAACAAAGTAGCAAAGTATTTATTAACCGCTTCATTAACATTAGCAACAAGCTATAGTATCTGTGCAGCAAGTCTTTACGGGCCGAATACGGGTCTGAGTTTAGGAACAAAAATTACTCAGGATGAGATCGATACTTACAGTAGTTGGTATGACACATACAAGGAAGACAATGGCATATATCAGTTAACTAACAAAAAGTGGTCAGACAATAGGAAGGGCAAGTGGGCATGGAGTGGTAGCTACTTGATGAGAGGTCTGCTCAATATGCACCGCATGACCGGACAATCTTGTAATAATTCAACAAGCGTTGGCTTTATGGAAGAGTTTAAGCATCACGCAGACTTTATCTTTTCACGGTCAGAAACGTCTCGCTCTAGTGGAGCACAAAACGACTACATACAAGGGCAAGCCCTAAATGCTTGGGCCGAAGAAACGACAGCTAACGGGTCAACGGTTTATGTGGCAAATTTGGTGCAAACAATGATGATTGTTGAGCCTATTGCTGAGGCCGCTAATTATATTCTGTCCCATCCAACGTTAGGCAATCAAACTATTTGTGGCTCAACCACCCAAACCTACGCGGATGTTGCCAAGGGGTGGATTGGAAATGTACTCATTACTTTAGATGATTTTGTTCTGTTAGATTCAAAATCATTGGGCCCACAAGATAACGATATTAAGAAAAGATGGGTCTCAAATGGCAAAAGAATTGATTCAAGCACGATGGATTACTACGATGAAGGTTGGTTATTTAGATACCCAGATAAAGGTAGTTTTGAAGATCTTGATGAATTGTTCAGCAGTGCAGATAAAAAACGGGGTGAAGAAATAGCCTTTAACCGCGGTTTTGCAGCTGCAGTTGTCATGGCTAATACGTTAAAGGCGTTAGCGATAGTTGACGAAGATGAATATAATAATCGCAAGGGCTTCTATGAAGAGTTAATCGGTAACTTGTTGGAATCTTGAGATGACGAAAAAAGAGTCAATGGTTCAAAAATAAAGTGGCATTATGCTGAACCTGTTTATTCAAGTAAATGGGAAGATGCAGGTCATGGTGGAATAGATGTTCAGGCAATAGTTAAGCTATATTCAATGGGTTATCATTCAAACGAGTCGAGCCAATTTATTGATGAAGACCTTCTTGAGAAAATAAGCTACACCTTTTCCACGGTTATGTATGAAGCTGATGGTCTGATCCATGAGTTTGTAAATGGCACCGGAGATTGTGATACAGACACTAAAAAAATGGCACGCTGGATCCTTTTGAATCAATACAATGGCGGTGTAGAAATAACGCCTTTTAAAGCAGTGAAAAAAATGTATAAAGAGGGATACGGTAATGGTGGTGGTCCTGGATTTGGTTATACCGAATACTTATATATAAGGGGTGGTTGTCAAGGTGATACATCATCAGAATGTGTCGGTTATACAGATTATCCTAATCAATATAAAGTCGCTAGCTCATTCCCCAATGAATCTTACATGCCATTGGAACAAACAACCGCTGCTCCAGAATCTTGTAGCAACTAACCAATAGAGACAGTGCCGACAGTAGAGCTCTTAATTTAATAAAACTCCCCAGCATAGCAATATGTTGGGGAGTTTTTTTATGTGCGTAACCAAAAGCGGATGAGCGAAAAACACCTACACTGTATAATTAGGTTAACCAATAAAGAAAACTAAGAAGATAAGACCACTTCTCTCTAATAATGACTCTATGCCGATAAATCTATTTAAATAAACAAGAATAGAAGCAAATAAAAACCATATTCAGAACTGGTTTATCAACAGTAGGTGATTTTTTATTTTTAGCTTGACTTCTTGAATTAAAATGTACTGAGCGAGAGTATTATTTATCTTCATACTCGTCATATATCGTTTATTCTTCGAATAAAACCACACAAATTTAGCTGAGGCCATCTGAATTTATTCCTTATATTTCGAACTGTTAATACATTCATATTTGACCAATTAATATTGTTTGTGGTTTTAAGTTTTAAAAAGTTATACGAATTCCATTAATTAACTTCCCACTTGTATCCAGTCTCTAGAGCATAATTTTATCACTCTGGAGGCATCAGATATAAAGCTATTCCACGCTCTACTGCATTCATCAACAATATCGTCATATCCCTTGAAGCACCTATTTGCGCGTTCATTTTGGCGGAGCCATTGCCAAACTTGCTCTATTGGATTCAACTCTGGCGAATAAGGCGGCAACTTAATAATTGATAAGTTTTCAAATCTATCCGTTAAGTGACATTGATGCCAAGCTGCACCATCTGCAACGATCAGAGCATGACGCCCTTCAGGCACTTTTTTCGAAATTAGCGCTAGATGTTTTTCATTACATCCATATTCATACACGGTGCTATTAATGCTTCGGTATCTCCTGTTGCTGGGCAAACGGCACCAAAAAGATAGGAATATTCAAACTGCTGCTGTTTTACGGCTCTTGGCCTTGTGCCTTTCTCTGCCCAGAGCCGTGTTGTCGTATTCTGCTGCTCAAATCGAGCTTCGTCTTGGCACCATACGTCAACCTTTTTAAGGCACACATTCCACGGGATCGTGAGGATCATTTCCATTTCGAATTTTTTTAAAATTATATTAGATTTCTATCGACTGTTTTCGATGTCTGGAGCGGCTCGTTATCCATGAAAAACCTAGCTGATGAAGCAGTCGATAAACATTAGAAATGCCATAATTGAGTTTAAATTCTTGAGTAATATAGTTAACAAGCGCTTGTGCGTTAAGTCTACCACCACTTTCTTTAATGCTATTATTGCGAATGTACTCGCTTAGTTGCGCAAGTTGAGCTTCATTTAAACGTGAGGGGCGATCAGAGCGAGGCTTTTCTTTTAATCCTTCAAGTCCTTGAGAATAAGAACTTTTAACCTAATCATTAACAATACGAAGGCTAATATGTAGATTTCTTGGTGTTTGTGAATTATTAATACCTTCCTTTATATGAGAAAGTACCATTAGTCGTACGCGCATGCGTCCGTTCGTTTCCTTAGCGATAAGAGATTTGAAATCAATGCGATCAAAGGGGCTCATAATACTTATATTGAGAGATATAAAATAAAAGACATTAGATCACAAACTTAATATCATTGGTATTACTGTAAGTTATTGATAGTATTCACATGTTAAGATTCGTGGTGTTTCTTCAAATACACTGCAGATTGAATTCTAAACATTTATTGAGTTTTTATTGAACACATATTGACATATATAATGTGTGCTTGGTATTATTGGTCCGTCCAATTTTTAAGGGGGCATACCAATTTGCATTTTATACATCATGCGCTAATTTGCCTGAATGATGACGAGTATAAATAGAGAATTTATGCTTAAGAGGAAGAAATAAAAGTAACAAAGATAAACAAAAGGATGAACAAAAGGATGAACAAAGAGATAACTAAAATAATAAACAAATCTATTTAACATTCAAAGAGTATTAATATTATGCATTTAAAGTTATTACAAAATATAAAGAAGTTAACTTTGGTTGATTTAACAATGCGTTTGAGAAGCCGTTTATGTAAAACAGTGGTGGTACTATTAAGCATCAGCCTGGCAGGAAGTGTTTTTGCTACGGTCAGAACCGCAGGGTCACCAACAGAAATTGAAGATGCGATTGCAGCATCTGTCCCAGGAGATACCGTCGTCATTAAAGATGGTACCTATA
Organism: uncultured Colwellia sp.; assembly: GCA_913049915.1. Taxonomy (GTDB): domain Bacteria; phylum Pseudomonadota; class Gammaproteobacteria; order Enterobacterales; family Alteromonadaceae; genus Colwellia. The sequence continues at coordinate 59,435 of CAJWZC010000009.1, read as the reverse complement.
CTAACTTAGAAATATTGTTTAATGTCGATGGCACGGCAAGTTCGCCGATACTGTTGCAAGCCCAAAGCAAAGGTGGTGTTTCTCTGGAAGGAAATTCAGGCTTAAAAATTGCGGGTGATTATTTAATCGTCGATGGTTTGCATTTTCAAAATGGTGAAAGAGCTGATGGTCGCGGGATCATTCGTTTTTATGATGACTCTACAGATACCAGCACTTTTGCGAATCACAGTCGCTTAACAAATACCACTATTGATGGTTTCAACAGCCAAGATTCAGAGGTTAGGTACCACTGGGTTAATGTGCGTGGCTCTCATAATGAAATAGACCATAATCATTTTACCAATATGCAGATGAGTGGCGTTATGGTGATAGTTAATCGTCGCGACTCGACTGATGCTAACTACCCTAATTTTGAGGATAATCATCATTTTCATCATAATTACTTCGATACGCGTATTTCTGTCAATTACCCAGATCGTGCAAACGGACAAGAAGGCCTTAAGATAGGCAGTGGTGCCGAGGCAGGAACTGATTCCAATACCATTGCGGAATACAATCTATTTTATAAAATAGACGGAGAAGCTGAGATTATTTCTAGTAAATCTGACAGCAACATCTTTAGGTACAATACATTCCTTGATAATCAAGGTTCTATTACCTTACGTAATGGTGATGATAACCAAGTCTATGGTAATTTTATTGATGGTGGTGGCATTAATGGCACTGGCGGTATTCGTATTATTGGTAATGGACATAAAGTTTATAACAATCACATTAAAAACACTAAAAAAGCGGGTATTACTATATATGCTGGCACTGGCGGCAATGGCAGCGAATATAGAAGTGCCGAAGATTTAGAAATTTACAACAATACTATTGTTAACTCAAAACCTTCGCTGGTTATTGGGCAGGTAGGTAGTGACCCGTTTCAACATATTAATGCGCCTATAAATTCAATTATCGCTAACAACGCTATTTATTATGCCGGCAGCACTGCATTGTTTGATGATGACCCAAAGTACTTGGATATTGAGCCTAGCATTACTTTTATTGGTAATATTGCTTATGGTTCTTCCACTTCCATAAGCAATGAATTAGCCGTACTCGGTAGAACCATTACTGCTGCACAAATCGATGAAATTAATCCAGGTTTATCCGCTGATGTTGATGGTGTGTTTGTCCCTACTGTTTCTAGTGCCGTAGTTAATGCGGTTAACACTAACTACAGCTTAGCCAATATTGACATACATGGTTTATCACGCGATTCAATTCATGATGTGGGTGCTGCTGAGTACACGACAACCGCTAGTATTAATAAGCCGTTAACGGTAGCGGACGTTGGCCCCACTGATTTACTCCCTAAACCTACGCTACCTATTATCAGGTTTCCAGTAGCCGAAACCTATGTTGACAGCGGTAAGCCGGATAAATATTTCGGATCAGTTACTAAGATAAAGGTTAAAAATAGTAGTACTAAGGACAAGGTTGGTTATATGAGGTTTGATGTTAGCGCCATTGATGCCAACATTAGCAGCGCTATTCTCCATGTATTCACCAAAAACAGTAACAACACCACTATCACAACCGATATCGGTGCAGTAAGCGCTGATGGCTGGGATCAGCATGAAGTAAACTGGAATGATAATCTCGAAATTGGTGATAGTATCGGCTCAATGACCACCAATAACAGCGATGATTATCAAAAGCAGACAGTAGATATTACCGCTTATGTGCAAACCCAAATCGACGGCGACGGCATCTTAAGTCTAGCGTTCAGCCAAACTAATGGTCTAGATGTAGCCCAACAGATAAAAACGTCCGACTTTAGCGACGAAAACCCTTACCTTGAAATAATACTAGCAGCCCCAGTTGATGATAATGAAAGTGATTATCATGGTGATGAAAGTGCCTGTTTTGCGGCGGGTTACTTTTATGGCTGGGATGCACTGTGCTATGCAAGTTCAAGTGAGGTACCAAGTTACACTGCAAATGTAACTGCTGACACTTATGTTCAAAGAGGTGAAGGCTCTGCCACTACCGATTATGGCACAGATGATACCATCAAAAGTAAAGAGGGCAGCGGCGATGCAGACTCCGATAGAATTATTGTCATGAAGTTTGATGTCAGTGCGGCCAATAGTGCAACCATTACCTCAGCGACCCTTAACGTCTATGGCTATACCAAAAATGGTGATAGTGTTAAACAGAAAATAAAGCCGATTGACCACGATAACTGGACAGAAAACGGACTTACTTGGGATGAACTGCCAGATTTGGCTAGTTCAGCAGGCTCATTTACTGTGGCTGACGCCGATTATGGCTGGCGAACCCTTGATATAACCGCTTTGGTTCAAGGTGAAGTCGATGGTGATGGTACCCTCAGCTTAGCGATTATGGAGGCCGATGAAACAGGCATTTTCTTCTATATGCTTACCAAGGAGTATAATGGTGGCAGCCATAAAGCTTATATTGATATTGAGTTCTAATAAATCTGCTGCGCATATTTATAAAGTGCCACATCGTGGCAATAAAAAATAGGCTGCCTAAAACACGCTCAATAGAGACAGTGCCGAGGGCAAACTATTCATTTAATAAAGAAACTCCCCTGCATAGTAATATGTAGGGGAGTTTTTTATTTGCGTAACCAAAAGCGGATTAACGAAAAATCGTTGCTTATATTTAGACCTTTTATTAACACCTATTTGACCAATTTATTTCCTTGGTGGCTTTTAATTGATAACTTTTAAATTTTTAAGCTAAGTCGTTAATATATATCTAAATAAAGATATTATTATGATTTATTTTGTTCAATCAGCAATTACTGCTGTTAAGGAACTAAAGTTATCTTGACATATATGATATGTTACGAGTAATATTGGACAGGCCAATTAATGAGGTGGCTATACCATGAAAAGTAAAATGGTATAGTTTAATGTCGTTTAGGCCTAATTCGCCAGAAGTAAGTTATCAACTAAACTATAAAAATTTTGCATTAAAGGCAGATCAAACACTCAGTCTGCTTATTCATTTGATCGTGACTGCGATATGGTATTAATGAGGAAAAAATAATGCCCTTGAAAACACTAATTTTATCAATCGGGTTGATTATGGCATCATTATCTGCTGTTGCCGATCAAGCCAAAAATCCTAATATCTTGCTCATCATGGTTGACGATATGGGTTTTTCCGATATCGGTACTTATGGTAGCGAGGTGAAAACCCCTAACCTTGATAATCTCGCAAAAGAAGGCATGCGCTTTAATCAGTTTCGCAATACCTCAAAATGTAATACTACTCGCGCTTCCTTAATGACAGGACAATTTCCACAAAAGGTCGGCATGGGTGCCAGTCGTGGTAGTTATCAAAACAGTGTCACTTTTGGTGAGCTACTGCAAAGTGTTGGTTATAAAACGCTAATGGTCGGCAAGCACCATTCATCCGATAACCCATACGACATGGGTTTTGACCATTATTGGGGGATGCGCGACGGAGCGGCAAATCATTTTAACCCCGGTTATCAGCGTGATGGTGAAGCTTTTCCTGCCCACAAAAGACAAAATATTCGGCATTTTTGCTTTGATACCAAATGTGTACAACCTTTCACACCGCCAAAGAAAACCTATTATAGCACCGATACTTTTACCGATTGGACCATAGAATTACTTGAACGTCACGAAAAGTCAGATGATGAACAACCATTTTTTATGTATTTGTCTTACACAGCACCACATGATCCTATTCAGGCATGGCCAAAAGACATTGCCAAATACGAAGGCGTTTATGATGTTGGTTATGAAGCCATCGCCAAAGCGCGCTATGAGCGCCAACTTGAGCTAGGTATCATCAGCAAGGACACTCATAAACGTTCAAAGGCAATGTTTCAATCATGGAATGATCTGGGTGATAAAGAAAGAAAAGATCAAATTCGTGTGATGCAAGTCTATGGTGCGATGATTGATAATCTCGACCAGAATGTTGGTCGTGTATTGGCTCATCTCAAAGATACTGGTGAAGTTGATAATACCCTAATCATCTTTTTATCCGACAATGGTGCTTCGGCTCAAGCGCTCGATATAGGCGACGGCGAGATTGGCGCTATTGACCGTTGGTCTTCCATTGGTGGCCATTGGGCTAATGTTTCGAATGTGCCATTTAAAGCCTATAAAACTGATAGTTTTGAAGGTGGTGTTGCTACCCCATTCATCGTCAATTGGCCCGGTGTAGTCAAATCAGGTGGGCCGGTTAATCAAACATCATCACATCTTGTTGATATTCTGGCGACCTTTATCGATATCACAGGCGCAAGTTATCCGAAAGTATTTCAGGGCGAAAAAGTGGGTACGCTTGATGGCATGAGCCTATTGTCAGCCTTTAAAAATGGCACGGTGCAACGCGAAATTCCTGTTTTTAATCAGTGGGCCAGTGGTAAATCAGTGGTTGACGGCAACTGGAAATTGGTGGTGCATGAATCTAAGAAAAAACAAAATAACGATCAACTTTGGAGCTTTGCTACCGGTCAGTGGGAGTTATATGACCTGAGTAAAGATCGAACCGAGACCAATAATCTGGCATCAAGCCATCCTGAAAAACTCGCCGAGCTAATTGCGCAATATGATGCTTGGTGGAAAACGGTTGAGTCAGGCATTGTCCATTTAGAAGAACCCTTCTAAATGATAGCGACTATTAATTGTTAGAAAAAATTTTAAAAAATAATAAAACTATTTTAAGTATTTGTAATAAGGATCATACTAATTATGTCAATAAGATCGATTTTCAATCCCTTGACCCGAAATATTATGGGGTTAGTTGCGGCGTTATCTACGGCGTTTCTGCTCGTTGGCTGTTTTGAACAAACGGCTTCGGTAAACCCTGAAACGACTCGAGCTTTGAGCGTTAAACCTGATGTCCAAAACTTGCTCATTTCTGCGGACTGGGAATACCTTGAGTACAGCAGCAAAGATATTAAACTCGCTCAGAGTAAGAGCGAATGGCAATCGATTGATCTACCACATACTTGGAATGCTTTTGATCCTACCGATTCGAAACCCGGTTATAGACGGGCAGCAAGTTGGTATCAAAAATCATTTGATATTGCAACTGACGATAAAGGTCTGCGTTATATTCTTTCATTTGAAGCTGCACAACTTGTAGCCGATGTATATGTCAATGATCAACGGGCAGGTGGTCATATCGGCGGCTATTTAGGCTTCGATGTAGACATCACTGATTATCTTAACAAAGGTGCGAAAAATACCGTTTTTGTTCGCGTTGATAACACAGTTGATCTCGACTTAATACCATCACAAAAAGCAGACTTTGTTATTTATGGTGGTTTAACGCGAGACGTTTCTTTAAAAGTACGTGAAGCTGTCCATGTTGAGCGAATATTTATCGAAACACCTGTTGTCAGTGCAGAAAATGCCGAAACAAAAGCCTCTGTGTTACTGGTTAATCACCAAGGAGCCCAGACTATGAACCTCAGTGTTACCATACGTGATAATGCCGATAACGTGGTGCTTACCTCGAATAAAAATATTGAAGTAGCGCCGGGCTCAAATAGCTTGAACTTTGATCTGCCTGTTTTGAAAAATCCAAGTTTATGGCATGTTGATAGCCCCAATTTATATACAGCCGAAGCTACATTGACCGATGCCACCGGCCTCGATATCGCCTCACACAGTGAACGATTTGGTTACCGTTGGTTTGAATTTAAAGCACATGGTGCATTTTATTTAAACGGTGAGCGCTTATTACTTCGCGGTACCCACTTACATGAAGGTGAAGCAGGGGTTGGCAGCGCCTTGACCAATGAACAACATTGGGTAGATATGCGCCAGATAAAAGATGTTGGCGCAAACTTCCTTCGCCTTGGTCACTATTCGCATGACCCGTCTGTTTATGATGCTGCCAACGAATTAGGCATCCTACTGTGGGACGAGGTGCCATGGAATCGAGGTGGCGTAGGTGGCACAGTATGGCGTGAAAATACCAAAAATCATCTGAGAGAAATGATTGCGCAAAACCGCAATCATCCCAGTGTTATCATTTGGTCGCTTGGTAATGAAGTTTACTGGATGCCTGATATTGAAGGCGGTGGTGAGCCGGATGTACTGCGTGATTTTATGGGTGAAATGAACGATTTATCGCACCTACTAGATCCATCACGTGCCACTGCGACACGCAAGTTTGAAGTGGGCCCAGACCTAGTTGACGTTTACTCACCCTCTATTTGGGCGGGTTGGTATGGTGGCGGTTTTGGTCAATACGGTGCGGCCCTTGACCGAGCTCAAAAGAAGTACCCTCGTTTTTTACATGCAGAATATGGTGGTTCGAGCCATGTCGGTAGACACACTGCAACGCCATTTGGTCCCAATGGTTTAGAAGGTGGTCAGCTTAGTGTTGAAGAAATGGTCAATCAATCTGGCGTAAAGTCAGTGGCTAAAGGCAGCGACTGGGACGAAAGTTATATCGTTGATTTGTTTGATTGGCATTTAAAAGTATCGGAAACGCAGCCAGATTTTGTCGGTAACGCGCAATGGGCGTTCAAAGATTTTGCCACACCAATACGTCCGGAAAATCACCTGCCTTATATTAATCAAAAAGGATTAGTGACTCGAGACGGAAAGCCTAAAGAAGCCTATTGGGTATTTAAAAGCTACTGGACTACGGAGCCTTTCTGTCGCATCTATGGTCATGACTGGACAGAGCGATATACACCGGAAGGGACACAAAGTCGTATCCGAGTTTATTGTAACGTTGATAGTGCAGAGCTTAGTCTTAATGGTAAATCGCTCGGTCGCAAACAACGTAATATTGAAAATTTTCCTGCGTCAGGTCTGTATTGGGATGTTGATTTTAAAGAAGGCCATAACAGTCTTGCTGTGACCGGTTTTTCAGCCGATAAAATCACTACACAGGACGCATTGAACCTTAATTTTACCAACAAAAAATCGGGCAAATTATATGAATTTGATCTGACTGCAAAAAAACGTGTTGACGGCTTGATTGAGATTTCAGCAATAGCAGTGGATGCTGAAGGCGTTAGAGTTCTTCAAGCCAAAGATCGGGTTTATTTCAGCCACACCAATGAAGGCGTCGGTGGTGAACTTCTTACCGCCTATGGTACGCCCAACAAAAGTGCCATTTTAACTTTGGCTAACGGTGTCGCCAAGATTTTGTTTAAACCGAATGATGATGTTGAAGGCGCAATAATTGAGATCCGTTCTCAAACGAACAAAGGGACTCAATTTAAGTTAGATAAGGTGCCAGATGCTGCGGTAGTTTATAAAACCATTGGCGATGTCAGCCTAAAGCTCCATATATATAATCCAAAGGGCTTGAAGGTTTCAGATAAACGACCCGCCATGGTCTTTTTTCATGGCGGCGGTTGGAGTGGCGGTGAAGCCAGTAAACTCTTTTCTCAGGCACAATATCTTGCTAGTCGCGGCATTGTAGGAATATCAGCAGAGTACCGAGTGAACAAACGTAATAACTCTACACCCCGTGAAAGTGTGATGGACGCAAAGTCGGCTATGCGCTGGGTTCGGGAACACGCGAGTGAATTTGGTATAGACCCTGAGAAAATACTTGCTGGCGGCGGCTCTGCTGGCGGTCATTTGGCAGCCGCTACTGGCACACTGCAAGGGTTTAATGAATCCAGTGATAACCTGTCAATATCAGCACGTCCCGAAGCACTGGTGCTGTTTAATCCTGTTTATGATAATAGTGAAAAGGGCTATGGTTATAAGAAAGTAAAAGCGTATTGGCAAGAAATTTCACCGATGCATAACTTAAGTGAACAGACACCACCGACCCTCGTTATGTTGGGCAGCAACGATAGGCTTATTCCTGTTGCAACCGCTGAAAAATATAAAACGTTGATGGAAGCAAAAGGTGTGCGTAGTGACTTGCATATCTATGAAGGGCAAAAGCATGGCTTCTTTAATTACTCCCATCCAGAGCATTATCAAAAGACCGTAGCAGCAATGGATGAATTTTTAGTCTCGCTTGGTTATTTGGCAGCTCAATAAATCAATTGTTGTAGGTTGGACTTTGCGTATAGATATATACGAACTTAGGTTACATCTGGAACATGTAACCTAATAATTGACTAAAAGAAAATAATAAAGAGAAAGTTATAAGATGAAAATTACGCGCCAATTATTGTTCAAGACACTGTTCACGGTTATAACCTTGTCAGGCATGACTATGTCGTCAGTTTACGCAGATGACAGCGGTGCGGATAATAGTTTAGCTAACACATTACCTAATATTGTCGTCTTCTATTCCGATGACCATAGTGCCAGTGATATGGGGGCGTATGGTAACAAAGAGGTCAATACCCCCGTCATGGATCAATTAGCCTTAGAGGGCATGAGGTTTACCAATGTGTTTTCCTCGGTTTCAGTTTGTGCGCCTTCTCGGACCTCCATGTATACCGGACTTTATCCGCAAAAAAATGGCATGCATAAAAACCATAGTCAAGCACGTGCAGATGTTAAAAGTATGCCGCATTATCTCTCAGCTCTTGGCTATGAAGTAGTACTCGCTGGGAAAGTACATGTTAAGCCAGAAATAGCCTTTCCCTTTAAGTATATTAAAAGGCATGAAATCCCCAACTATCTTAAAATTGTTGGAGACAAACCCTTTGCTTTGATCATTGCTTACAATATGCCCCATAGCCCGTTTGTACCGATTAAAAAAGGCTACTCACCGGATAAAGTCACCCTTAAACCCAGCTTGCCGAATGTGCCAATGGCCAAGCGAATGACCGCCGCATATTATGACTTAATAACCAACTTAGACCATGAGATTGGCAGCCATCAGTTCTGGTTGCAAAAATATGGTCTTTTGCACGATATGCTACAAATTTATGTCAGCGATCATGGTTATGGTTTCCCCAATTCAAAATGGTCGCTATATGATGAAGGTTTGAAGGTGCCGATGATTGTTAAATGGCCTGGTAAAGTTAAAGCGGGCACGGTTAATGACGGCCTTATCTCCTTAGTGGATTTTCTCCCAACGCTTGTTGAAGTGGCAGGCGGATCACCGCATCCTAGTTTGGACGGTCAAAGCTTTCTACCCTTATTAGTCGAGCAGAAAGCAACAGGTCAAGAAACTGAGCTTAACGAGCATATTTTTGCCACCTATACCAACTTAGGTGTTAAAGGGGCTAATCGCTACCCCATGCGAGCTGTGCGTACCAAGAAATTTAAACTCATTGTTAACTTAGCTCATCAAAATAAATATTTGATCGAAGCACTGACTAACAAAGATGAGCGTGAAGGAATTCATCCTCATCATGTATTGGCTGAGTGGCATGAACTCGCCAAAGTCGATGCCAGTGCGAAGGTAGCACTGGAGCGGATTTATCATCGTCCTTACATCGAGCTTTATAACATTGAGAGCGATCCATTTGAAAAAAACAATGTCGCAGATAAGCCTGAAAATCAGGCTGAAATAAAACGCCTTTATGGCTTACTAAGCAACTGGATGATCGCTCAAAAAGATGTTGAATTATCTGCTTTAAAGAAGGGTTACGCTGCTGAGCTTTAACAGACGAGAATTTGGGAGACTAACCACACATGGGATATCTCGCTTATTTTTAAAATAACTTTGTTCTGACCCTAATTAAATTAAGGTCGTTTTTTAGTGCTGGAATCATCAGACGCAACAACATGAGAGAAAATAAATATTATTAAATCATCTAACATGAAGGCAATTAAACTTGGTAACTTTGGTCGAGTAGGTTTGCTTCTATGTGTAGGACTAGCCTTGACCGCGACCCTTAGCGCGGAGGAATTAAAGGTCTCGAATCTGTCGCAGTTAACTGCATCGTTTGCTTCGGCTGAGCCGGGCGATACGATTGTGATGAAAGATGGCGTTTGGCGAGATGCGGTAATCGATTTCAATGCTGCTGCCACTGCCTTGGCACCTATTACCTTACGCGCCGAGACGTCTGGAAAAGTGAAGCTTACCGGAAGCTCTAGCTTGATTTTTTCGAAACCTTATTTGAACGTCGAGGGTTTATTATTTGAAGGGGGTGCCATTGAAGAGGGGTCGGTGATCACCTTCAATTCGGATCACTGCACTTTGAATCAAACGGCTATCATCAATTACAACCCTGAAAAGTTTGAAACCCAATACTATTGGGTCATGTTTAACGGCAATGCGAATAAAGTGCTTAATAGTTATTTCGAAGGGAAAACTAATAAGGGACCATTAATAGGTAATGCAGATTTGAACGCTCGCTACAATATCGTTAGTCGCAGTCATTTTAAGGACATGCCTTATGTGCCTGAAGAGCCCAATGGCAACGGTAGGGAAATATTCAGGATCTGGGGTTATGGTCATGCCGATGAAACCGGTGATGATGGCGCGTATTTCACCATCGAATACAACTTGTTTGAAAGGGCTCATGGTGAAGGTGCTGAAATCGTTTCATTGAAGTCTAATTATAATATTGTACGTTTCAATACCGTGCGTGGCACCCGAGGCGGACTAGTTGGAAGAAGAGGTAAATTCAATACCTTCGAAGGAAATTTCATCCTAGGAGAGGGGCTAAATGGTACAACAGGTATACGTCTTGCGGGTTCTCATCATCGGGTGATCAATAATTACATCAGCCATGTTGAACAAGATGGCATACGTTTGATTTCGGGCGAATATTTTGCAGCGCCCTTGACTGATAAGTGGACGCCTAAGAAAAAAGTATTGGCGAAATATTTACAGGTTACCCATAGCTACATCGCTCACAATACTCTTATTGACGTCGGAGAGAGCGCGATTAATCTTGCGCATGGCTATAAAGCTGGTTGGCCAGGTCTTCAACAGGTACTGTTGCCTGAGAAAAACGTCATAGCCAATAATCTTATTTATCAATTTGGTAATGAGGCGATTGAAATGGCAATTCAAGATAAAGCCGCGCCTTTAGAACTATTTAATTTCGACGAGAATACCTTTGTCGGAAATATCGCTTTTGCAGGGAAAAACCCCTCATTTCAGTCCGTGGAAGTGACATTTGTCGATCCCAAGCTTAAGGCATCGAACAGCGGTTTATTGATGCTAAGTAACAACAGCCCAGCCATCGATGCGGCGACGTCGTCATATCTAGCGATAGATCTGCACGGCAAACATCGCGGCGAGAAACGTGATGTCGGCGCTATTGAATTCGCTGATAAGGCACAAATACATCGACCTCTGGTAGCGGCTAATGTTGGCCCCAATTGGATGAAGTAAAAGTGAAAAAAAATAGCAGCTAAATAAAAAATTAATAAATGAAAGTGGAAGGATAATATGCAAAAACGTAATTTAGTTAAGGCAATGTCAGCGGTGTTTTTAACCCTGACGTTAGGTGCCTGTTCAGATACAAATACCGATACAGATAGTGCTTCGGTCGAGACTAGCACAGCAACAGTCGAATTGACCCATCCTCTCGACAAAGTGTTTACACGCTACACCGAGTATAATCCCAGTGTTCCTATCTGGAATGTGACACCAGACATCAACCGATGTATTCATCGCTTTCACCTTTCCTCACCCTTTAGCCCTTCTGGCCGCTATTTGGGGTTAACTTGTTTACAACGTGAAGATAAAGAGCCACAACCCGGCGATGTTGCACGGGTAGTTGTTGTTGACCTTGAAACGGGTGAGCAGAAAATCGTTGCACAAACCATTGGCTGGGATACCCAACTTGGCGCCCAGGTGCAGTGGGGCAGCACAGATCAAGAGTTATATTTTAATGACGTTAATCCAGAGACTTGGATGCCATTTGCCGTAAAAATGAATCACTTATCTGGTGAAAAACAAAAACTTGATGGCGCCATTTACGATATATCACCCGATGGTAAATGGGGGGTTCGTACCAGTTTACGACGTATCGGCGCAACCCAAGCAGGTTATGGCGTGATTGTTCCTAAGGAATATGTTCCTGTCAACAAGGGATTCGTAGATGATGACGGTGTTTATGTTGTTAATACCACAACGGGTGAAAGTAAAATGGTGGTTTCATATAAAACCATTGTTGAGCAAGCATTGCCTAAAATCGACGTAAGTCGCTATGGCGCTGGTGATTTCTATGGCTTCCATACTAAATTTAATGCTAAATCCGATCGTATCATGCTGGTACTACGTTACATGCCCTACAACGAAAAACAACGCAAGCCGATGTTGATCACCATGACTCGCACAGGTGAGGATATTCATGTTGCCATTGATGCATCTGAGTGGGCTGACAAAGGAGGTAACCACCCTAACTGGCACCCTGATGGTGAGCATGTGATGATGAACCTTGATATCGATAAAGTGGACCTTGATTCAGATGAAGAAAACTGGAAGTATGTGCAGGCACGATACGATGGTAAAGATTTGAGAACATTCACCACAGTCCCCGCCAACCATGGTCACCCAGCAATTCATCCTGATGGTCGATATATGATCAGCGATGTTTATCCACGTGAAGCCGATGCATTCGGTGATGGCACCGTACCTTTGCATTTTGTTGATCTCGAAAACCACCAAAGACAAACCCTGGTACGCATGGATGCGGTAACCACGTTTTTTGATGCAGACTTCAACAAGGCTAAAGCAATGCGAGTGGATCTGCATCCTGCATGGGATCGCAGTAACTATACTCGTGTCGCCATCAACGGTGTGGTTGACGGAACAAGGCGCGTTTTTGTTGCCGATCTGTCGGGCGTATTGAAATAAGAAATAACTAGGGTCAGAACAAAGTTAAATTTAACTTTGATCTGATCCTAGTTAATTACTGATTAGCTAGCAATTACCAAATTTTGGGACTGACTATGTAAAGCTAAACAGAGTAGCAATTTGATCGAGTCAAGTAAGTTAACTATTTATTCCAGAAGTCGCCATAAATACATCTATGTAGGCTTCGCTCTGGCATCCTTGCCAGAGAGACTTCTTCCATAAACAGTCAACTCACTTTTTTATGCTTTGAAACTGTTACCCAAATAAATAAGTCCCCAAATTTTAAAGGAGTGTAATATGACTCAAAATAACTTTCTTGCAGTGATTTTCCTTGTTTGCTGTAGTCTTCCTTTGTGTGCCAAACAGATAGCTAACCAGCAGGTAGTTGCTCAACAGGTCGACTTGAGCCAATATAACCCTTTAAGTCCAGTAAAAATTACACATGCTGGAGATGCTTTAACGCTAGATTGGCAGGCAGCAGACAAAATTACCTATCAGCTGGTATTGGATATTTCTGGTAAAAATCCGCTAATGAAATCCATCTCATATGCCCATCCTTATGCTGAGAATGGGGCATCTTCATTTACGATTTTGGCGCAAAATATTCAACCTGACTTTCCTGTCACCATTGGTTCTCGTGGCAAGTCGCGCGGCAACTCTCTCAGTAAGAAAGAATGGCCGTATATCTTTTTTGATACGCCAAATGAGCGACCATCAAAAACCTTTACTTCGCGCCTCGACTTAAAGTCTGTCAAAGTCAGTTCAGAGGGGGGCCGGGTAAAACTGGTTTTTTCAACGTTCAGTAGTGGCTCTTTCTCGGGTGATTTGGTGCTTAATATCTATGCTGGCAGTCCCTTGCTTTATTGGGAAGCTTTGATGAGCACCGAACAATCTTCGGTCGCTTATATTTACGAAGGGCTTTTTCAAACCCAAGTGCCGATGATCGTATATAAGGATAATAAAACTAAACAAATCGTGCGTCAGGTTCCGTCTAAAAAAGCCATTCCGCTCAAGGTCGTACACAGAACAGTCATGGCTGAGTATGATAACGGCACCATTGCCTTTTTCCCGCCACCTCATGCATCCTCTTGGCCAGTTAATAAATATGCCCACAATAGAGGTTATGTGAAAGCAGGCGCCGGAATTATTGGTATTCGTCAGGAAAAAGAAGGTGATCATACCCATGCTCCTTGGGTGGATGCGAAAGTGGGCACAGTGCAGCGTATGGGCGCATTTCTCTTGCTCAGTCCCACTAAGGCAGAAGATACACTCGAACGTGTCAAGCGCTATACCCATGGCGATCAATTCAAAATCATTGAAGGCTATAAAACCTACACCGAGCACTACCATCCGGCAATGACGCGTAAAGAGATGGGTAAGATGAAAGTGTACAAAAAAGGCAAAAAGAAAGGCAAAATATCCCCTTTCACTACCGCACTTGAATTTAAAGAGGTAATGAAAAGTCTAAATGTGCAAATTTTGCACCTGGCCGAGTTCCATTGTTGTGGTGATTATAATGGCAGAGACATCGGGGAAAAACGATTTAAACAACTTAAAGCCATGTTCGACCTTGCTAAGAAGTATTCTGATGATGAGTTCGTGATGTTACCCGGAGAAGAAGCCAATGCTCACTTTGGTGGTCATTGGAATTACTTGTTTCCCAAGCCGGTTTATTTCGTCAAAAGCCGAGAAGAAAATGAACCCTTTGTCGAACAGTTAGAACCCTATGGCACGGTTTACCGGCTTGGTAACTCTGCTGAAGTTTATGAAATGTTAAAACGTGAAGGCGGTTTGGCTTTCACTGCTCATCCACGGGTGAAGGGCTCACAACTATTCCCCGATGACTATGCAACAGAAGATTTCTTCAAAGATGATGAGGTCTTTTTAGGGGCGGAGTGGAAGGCAATACCTTCTGATCTTTCCGAGCCTCGCTTGGGTCGCCGTGCCTTGAAACTCCTTGATGACATGTCTCAGTGGGGTTACAAAAAGAAATTAGTTGGCGCAGGAGATATCTTCTATGTTGATTTTGAATCTGAACTCTACAGTCAAATGAATATTAACTACCTGAAGTTGCCTAAACTTCCGGATATGGATAGCGGAGATTGGTCAGCGGTATCGGACGTACTCAGACGCGGTGACTTCTTTGTTAGTACCGGTGAGGTGCTGCTGCATGATCATAAAATCACTAAATCTCAAGTTACAGTCGACGTTGAATGGACCTTTCCGCTAGGTTTTGCTGAAATTATTTGGGGCGAAGGTGATCAGATAAAAACTCATACCATTAATATGTCACAGAGCCGGGAATTTGGTCGGGAAAATATGAATTTCCCCATCGACTTGAGTCGTGCGACTTGGGTACGTCTGGAAGTTTGGGACATCGCCCGCAATGGCGCTTTCACTCAACCAACATGGCTGAAAGAACCCGTTAACCCTGGCGCTACTGTTAAGAAATTTACACCCTAATATTTCAATAGTCTGAGACAACTTTATGTGTTTATCAAGGTATTGAATAAGCTATTAAATAAGTGATTAATAAGGTCTTTAAAAGGTAAGAATAATGAGTAAAAAACTAAATAGCAACAAACTATTGATTGCCATGGTCGTGGACGTTGTGGCTGTAGTGGGTTTGTTTACTTCAACAGTTAGCTATAGTGAAGAGTACTTGGTTTCTTCACCAGATGAATACCAAGAAATAGTTAAACAATTACAACCGGGTGATGCGGTAATATTGAAAAATCGCGTCTGGAATGACTTTGAAATTTTGTTTGAGGCAAACGGAACGGCCGATAAGCCAATTACACTGCAAGCACAAACCAAGGGTTCAGTCATTCTTTCTGGTCAAAGTAGCCTTAGACTTGCAGGAAAGCACCTTATTGTTAGCGGCCTTGTCTTTAAAAATGGCTACACACCACTGTCGACTGTGATTAATTTTCGCGCTGATAAGAAACGTCTAGCCTATAATAGCCGCGTTACTGAGGTAGTGATTGATAATTATAATAATCCAACACGTTTCGACAAGGATCACTGGATTGATATGCACGGTAAAAATAACCGTTTTGACCATAATCATATTATTGGCAAGCGCAATCTGGGGGCGACCATGATTGTTCGGCTTGATAGCAAAAACAGTCAGGAAAACTACCACCGAATCGACCATAACTATTTTGGCCCAAGGCCTATTTTAGGTTCCAATGCTGGTGAAACACTGCGTATTGGTACCAGTCGTTATTCTCTGACAAACTCGAATACACTTGTTGAAAATAACTACTTTGATCGTACCAACGGCGAGGTGGAAATTATTTCTATCAAGTCTGGGAAAAACACCATTAAAGGCAATGTTTTTTATGAAGCCAAAGGCACGTTGACCTTGCGCCACGGTAATAGCAACCTTGTCGAAGACAATATCTTCTTTGGTAATGGTGTCGACCATACCGGCGGAATTCGTGTCATTAATGCCGACCATATTGTCCGTAATAACTATATGGAGGGATTGACCGGTTACCGATTTGGCAGTGCCATTGCCGTGATGAACGGCGTAATAAATTCACCGATTAACAAATATCACCGTGTTAAAAATGCCCTCATTGAAAATAATACCATCGTTAACAGTGATCATATTCAGTTAGCGGTTGGCAGTGACGCTGTACGTCAGGCCATTCCACAAAACAGTGTTTTCCGTAAAAATTTGATCGCCAATGAGTCAGGCAAAGATATCTTTAGCCTTTTTGATGATGTTTCAGGCATTAAAATGGCCGATAATATCCTAGCAGAGGGGGTGCCATCGCAGTTCAAGTCTGGTTTTAAAGGTAAGACGCTTTTGATGAAGCGGGCTGAAAATGGCTTGCTTTACAGTGAAATGCTTTATAAGGACAAGGTATGGGTTGGTGCGAGCAGATTTTTGACCCCTATATCTCGTGAAGAAACAGGCGTGTTTTGGTACAAAAAACCAGGCAGTGACAATAATTTCGATACCGGTAGGGCTATCGAGGTATCCGCAGCAGAGGGATCGCTGAGCGAAGCGGTAAAGGCTGCCAAAGTCGGTGATATTCTGCTGCTTGCACCGGGCAAGTATCATGTTAGGAGTTTAATTGTCGTTGACAAACCACTGACCATCAGATCACAACGTCCTGCAACAGGTAAAGGGGCTGCGGGCACAAGTGTTAAAATTACCTTTGCTGAGACAACATTGTTTGAAATTATTGAGGGCGGTGATTTGAAACTCAATGGTTTAACCATTTCAGGTAAAAAGGCACCGGGCAGTACAGGCAACAGCTTGATCAGAACCAGTCGCAAGTCAATGTTAACTAACTACCGGCTTGTAGTTGAAAATTGTCATATTATTGATCTTGATAAAAGCCATACTTTTAATTTCTTGTCGGTGGCAAAAAACACCATGGCTGACAGTATTGAATTGACCAACAGTATATTTGAAAATTTGACCGGCGCTGCATTGCAGCTAAATGTAACCGGTGCTGTCTTGTATTTTGATAAAAAGAAAAATGACCAATGGGGCCGTTATAATGCCGAATATGTCACCATTTCAGCATCAGAATTTAAAAATATTGATGGGCCGCTGATCAACTTGTACCGTGGCGGCGCTGATGAAAGTACCTATGGGCCACATTTTACTCTTACCTCTTCACTGATAGATAATGTCGGACATGGTAAGAGTAACAATACAGCTGCCTCGATCATGTTACAGGGTGTTCAGGTGAGTACCATTAAGGGCAACCGCTTTGAACATAGCCAGCCTATTAAAATTAACCATACCGTTAGCGAACCCTTTACAAAAATAATCAACAATCTGTTTTTGGAAACAGGCACACCTGTTGTTGTCGAGCTTAACAGCGCTGAGAAAAACACCGCCGACATTAGTAATAATGAAGTACGTCCTTTAATAACTAAAAACACCTTATAGCAGTTCACGGTAAGGTGTTATTAATAGAGAATTTAACTTCAAGGGTATATAAGGACAAATTAATAATGCAAAAACAACCCAAACACATACTAACAAAAGCAACTATGGCTTCAGTATTGATATTGCTTGTTTCACTTATTTCTGGGATCACATTCGCAATGGATGTTCCCCAAGTCGATAATTACGATCTCCTTGAAGACGAAAAACCACGCATTCTTAAAAAGGCACAGAAGTACCTAAAACAAGTACCGCGCACCGTTACTGCTGATACCAGTGAAAGGAGCCTGGGTAATAAGCACGATTGGTTCTCTGAAGCCGATTACTGGTGGCCTGATCCGAAAAATCCAGGCGGAAAATACATTCGCCGTGATGGCGAATCAAACCCGAACAATTTCGTGGCCCATCGTCATGCCATGGTTGCCCTTAGCGAGGTCGTCGCGACTCTCACCTCTGCCTACCTGATAAATGGTAAGCAGGAATATGTAGACCATATCATCCGACACATTTCTAGCTGGTTTGTTGATCCTGAAACAAGAATGAACCCGTCACTTCAGTATTCTCAAGGTATCAAAGGGCGCTATCTCGGACGCGCATCGGGAATCATCGACACTATCCATCTCGTCGAAGTCGCCCGCTCCATCGAGATCCTTGCAGAACATGACAAAATACCGCCTAAAACCCTGACTGCTATCAAGGACTGGTTCCGCACCTATCTTCGCTGGCTTAATGAACATCCCAATGGCCAGAAAGAACGTACTTACCTAAGCAACCATGGTGTCTGCTGGTCTATGCAGGCTGCCGCATTCGCTCGACTTATTGGTGATGAAGAACAACTCACCTGGATACGTCGCCAATTCAAGGATGTTTTCCTTGGTTACATGATGAATAAAGAAGGTGGATTCAAAAAAGAGCTTACCCGAACTAAACCTTACGGATACTCGCTTTTTGTGATTGATGCTATGGCCGGTGTCGCCACGCTGGCATCAACACCAAAAGATAACCTTTGGACCCACACGCTAAAAGATGGTCGGAGTATGGAGCTAGGTCTTGACTTTATCGCACCTTATATCGAAGACAAGTCAACATGGACATTGCCACCGGATGTGTTGTATTGGGACGAATGGCCGGTACGCCAGCCTTCGCTACTGCACGCTGGCTTCATCCTTCAAAGGCCTAAATTGATCGAGCTCTACAAGCCACTGGAAGCGGACCCGACCACTTTCGAAGTTTTGAGAAATCTACCCCTTCGTCATCCACTACTCTGGGTAGACCTCATCCAACCGCTGATCCCAAAAACTAAAATTAACTAAGCACCTTTACCTGAGCTGCGGTCGCCTCAGACGATACAGGCGGTTGCCGTACTCAGGATGGATAGTCCTCTAAGTAGCTTTTAGTCAAGTTATTTGAGGAGGTTATTATTAAAGAGCAGGTAATTTACTTATACTCAAATAAGGACAATTCGCTACAATGAAGATTATTTTACCTATAAAATGGTTCGCTATTTTTTGCAGCTTTATACTAACCCCAGCACATAGTGCTACGGATAAGCCGCACCCTAATGTTTTGTTCATCGCCATTGATGATATGAATGACTGGGCTGGGTTTATGAACACCCACCCACAAGTTAAAACGCCTAATATGGACGCTCTGGCCGCACAAGGCATTCATTTCACCAATGCGCACGCCCCAGCTCCTATTTGTGGTCCGTCTCGCACCGCCATTATGAGCGGGGTATGGCCGTCCGCCAACGGTACTTATACCAATGATGTTAACTACAGGAAACAACATGTAAGTCGTATCAGCATACCTGAATACTTCCGCAAGCATAACTATCATGTCATGGGTGTTGGCAAGATATTTCATGCCGGCACCGCAAAGATGCCTGATGGCGCTTGGGATGAATATGGTGGGGGGTCAAGCTCCGGATTGCCTTTTACCAAAGATGAACTGGATACTAAATATCAAAAACCTTTTCACATGGTCACCAAGGGCGGGAAAACTCTCCGTCTGCCACTCAACGGTATTCCGGCGGACCGCACTTGGAGAAGCACCCACTCTTTTGACTGGGGCTCTGTAGATCTGCCAGATGAACTGTTCAGTGATACTATAAATATCAACTGGGCTATCGATAAATTACAGCAAAAACAAGAAAACCCCTTCTTTCTAGCGGTTGGTTTTACCCGCCCACATCAGCCCTTATTTAGTCCCAAGCGCTTCCACGACATGTATCCGCCTGAGTCTGTTGTCTTACCCAAAACTATTGACAATGACCTCTTTGATTTACCACACTCGGGTAAGGAATATGCCTTGGCGGCCAATACATCCGGCTTGCATAAGAGCGTTAAAGAATATGGCCAGTGGGGAAATGCGGTATCGTCTTACCTTGCGGCAATTTCATTTGTTGATGAATTGATTGGTAATGTAACCGAAGCGCTCGCGAAAAGCCCGTATGCGAGCAATACCATGATCGTTATCTGGTCAGATAATGGCTGGCATCTTGGCGAGAAACAGCATTGGGGTAAAGCTGCCCCCTGGTATCGAGCAAGCCGTGTACCTCTAATCATCATCCCGGCAAAAAACCAGCGACCTGAAGGGTTTAAACCAAATAGTAAGAGTGAACGCATGGTCAATTTGCTTGATCTTGGCCCAACCCTTGCTGACATGACCAATATGCCGAAACTCCAAGGTTGGCAAGGCAATTCTCTACTGCCTCTGCTAAAGAATCCCGACGCGAAATGGCAAAGTTATACCCACACAACTTTTGGCAAAGGTGACCACAGTATTCATACCCCAAAATGGGAATATATCCATTATTTTGACGGCACTGCTGAACTATACGACATGCAACGAGACCCCGAACAGTTCAACAACCTCGCCAACAACAGCGAATATGCCAGCGTTATCGCACAATTGTCTCAGCATTTGCCGCCAGAGCCGCAGTGGAGATATTTTGTTCGCTATCACAATTTTAAAGCTGTTGTGAAATCTGATGGTTCGGCTACATCGCTTTATAACCAATCCTTCCAAAATGAAGTCAATGAACAGAATGATATAGCGAAAAACTATCCGCATATTGTGGAGAAAATTGAAAGTTGGCTCGCTGAAACTAAACCGACAAGTAGATACCTTTCAATGACGGATTAACACCTCAATTAAAGCATAAGCTGAATAACCCTAGTTCAGTCAGCTTTGTTATTCATTAACAAAGCAATAATGCACTTAAAAAGTTTAATCCAAAAAAAGGTCTATTTTGATATGAAGTTTTTTCGTTGTTTTACAATCTTACTCTCTCTGATGTTTACCTCACTTATTGCGGGAGTCACATTCGCAAAGGATGCTGCGCAGGTCGATAATTTCAATCTCATTGAAATCGAAAAGCCACGTATTCTTAAAAAGGCACAACAGTATTTGCAACAAGCACCGCGCACAGTGACCGCAGATACAAGTGAAAGAAGTATGGGCACTCAGCACGATTTTTTCTCAGAAGGTGATTATTGGTGGCCAGACCCGAAAAATCCTGATGGCCGTTACATCCGGCGTGATGGACAAACAAATCCCGATAATTTTATCGCCCACCGAATATCATTGATGCGTCTGAGTGATATCATCGGTACACTCACCTCGGCTTACATGATCACTCATGATGATAAGTATGCGGCACATGCCGTTGTACATTTAAAAGCATGGTTTGTTGATGAAAAAACGCGCATGAACCCGAACCTACTTTATGGTCAAGCCATCAAAGGACGCCATACCGGGCGTAGCATTGGCATTATTGACACTATCCATCTGGTAGAAGTTGCACTCGGGGCTAAATATTTATTTAAATCCGATGCATTTACTAGCGAAGTTCAGGCAGAGGTTAAAGCGTGGTTTAGGACATATTTAACATGGATTAATAGCCACAAATATGGCTTAAGAGAAAAATTTCAACCCAATAACCATAGCGTCTGCTGGTCTATGCAGGCCGCAACTTTTGCTTACCTTGTTGATGATCAAGAAATGCTTAAATGGATCCGTCAGCATTTCAAAGATAATTTCATAAAAGTGATGATGGATCAAAACGGCGGCTTTCCGCAAGAACTTAGACGGACAAAACCCTATGGATATTCGCTCTTTGTTATTGACGCTATGGCAGCTGTGGCACAAATAGCATCAACGCCAGACGACGATCTCTGGACGTATCAACTGCCAGATGGTCGAGGCATGAAAAAAGGCATGTCATATATTGCGCCTTACATTAAAGACAAGAAAAGCTGGCCGTTGCAGCCCGATGTAATGTACTTCGACGAGTGGCCAGTGCGCCACCCTTCACTAATTATGGCAGGACTGGAATTTGAACAAGCCGACTACTTAACAACATGGAAAACTTTAGACGCGGACCCCGAAACGTATGAAGTATTACGTAATCTTCCGTTGCGACACCCATTATTATGGGCCTCAAAAGCAACCAAATAAGTAACGGTTCTGACAAGTGTACATTTATTAAAGTGGTATATACCCATCATACCTCATGATGCAGTTTCAGAGCTAAGCTAGGAAATCAGCTCAAGGCGCGTTACGCAGATAATGGTCATTCCCTTATCAAGTATCGCAACGCTGAACTGATGATCTAGCTTAGCTCCCTGCGGGCAAGGCGATAAAGGGTCATCTACGGCGTTATTGATTTCGATAATAGAATTACTATTTTCTTCAATCAATGCGTTGTACCTGGCCCTTTCTCGACTTGCTTAAATCTGCATCTTGAAGTGTGATGGGTATAAAGGTACGTTTGCACCAAGAGCCCTGTCAATGCTCAGGGCTGCAACGAAGGCTAATGATAATCTCAAAAATCAGCAGCCAAAAGGTTTCATCAAGCTATCAAAAGGAGAATAAATTATGGGAACTGTAAAACAAGCCGACACCCCTTGACGGCTATAGGTGATAAACGCACCCGCTATTTATCAAAACTCGATAATCTGATGATGGCGGTGATTGATTTTCATGATGGTCCTACCGAGCAACCTGACGAGCCACATTGGCACCCCCATGAACAAATTTGTTATATGGCTGAAGGTCGTATTATTTTTTTTCTCGATGGTGAACCGACAACACTGGAACAAGGGGATATGTTTACTGTACCCGCAAATGTTCCTCATACGGTACAGCTGCTGACAAAGCATGTCAGGCTGGTGGATTCATTTAATCCTATTCGTGAAGATTTTCTGTAATCACGGAGTAATACTAATCGGGGTGTGATGCCCCAACTCATATAAGAGGACAAACTATGGCTACCAAAATGAATATTGCTGAACTAGATCTCGTGGATGTGGGTACGCCCGGTGCCCAGCGCGTCGTTGTGCTTGATGAACCAGGCAAGCTTAGCATGCGTCATGCGCTCATTCCTGAGCCAGGTCATGGCGAGATCCGTATCAAAATTCGTTACGTCGGTATTTGTGGTTCCGATTTGGAGAGTTACCGTGGCGCACGCTCGCCAGAATTCCTCAGTACGCCAAGTCGGCTTGGTCATGAAGTGAGCGGTGTGATTGAAAAAATTGGCCCTGGCGTATGCGGCCTGCAAGTAGGACAGCACGTAAGCTGTCGTTATGTGTGGGGCGCCTTTGCCGAATGCATAGTATGTAAACCATTTAACGTCCATGTCGTTCCAGAACATTTTCGTGATGAAGACATTTCACCAATCGCAGTGCTGCCCGGTATTATTCATGCCGCTGAGTAAAGCACTATATCGACCCATACTGATGTGCTGATTATGGGACAGGGTGTTTCTGGTTTGGTCATGACCCAAGTGGTCAGCTTATTTTTACCGCGTAATTTAATTGTGACTGACCTTAAAGATCGCAATTTAGCACTTGCTCAACAATATGGGGCGACCAAGACCTATAAATTATCGGGTCATGATGCACTTACCATGGAAACCATTGGCGCTGATTTTCCTGATGGATTTGAAGTGGTCATTCCCTGTCTCTTAGAGGGCGCGGGCATGATTGATGCCGTCGACTGTGCTTCGATGGGAGGACGCATCATTATGTACGGTTGCATAGGTACCTGCAATGAGCCGTTTGATTGGTTAAAGGTGCATCGTAAACGCTTGTCAATTGTCTCGACTGAGCCGCGCCGCGACATCGATATGCGGCGTATGTTTACTGAAGGTGTGAATATGGTCGAGCAGGGTTTGGTCAATGTCGCTGAAATGATCACCCATACCTACACCATGGAAGAAATCAGCGAAGCGTTTACTAAGCGAGACGAGCAACTCGGTGATGCCATTCACATTATGATTGACTGCCAGAAATAGACTAAAATAATTAGAGTTTAATTATTGGGGTCAGAACCTGAAGGATCCCCACAAATTTAAATGAACATGCAACTTTCAATTTTTTGAAGAGATGGTTGCAGTTGAACCTGGTCATTTTCTTTACTTTTCTACATACTTCTATCTGCAGTTAAGGTAATTTTTTGCATGTGTAGGATTGCTTTTTGAATATGCTCAAAGGTTAGATTAAGGCGGGGGTTCTTTACCACTCTTCTGCCCAGGAAGTGAAGGGAAAGTACCCGTCGATGTTTAACTGTATTTGCTTGATAGTGACGAGCTAACCCTGCTTGTTCCGCTGCGGTTCCAATGATGAGCAACAGTATTGCCGCCAATGCAGCAATCAACATCAGTATGGCTATTCTGGTTACTTTGTAGCTCATACTGGCGTTGAATCCCAATCCATAATGCTCGCTTTTCATGTCACGATAGCCTTCTTCAGTTTCCATCCTTTTTTATATATTTTTACCACTCGCTTGGCTAGTTTACTGGTGACTGCCAGCGATGTGACGAGCAGCCAAGCTTCCTTGCCACTTTCCGCATGCTGGTTCGATTTACTCGATTGGATATGTTTGCCTTGTCTAGTTATTTGTTCAGAAATTGAGACGAAAAAAAAGCCACCTCAATGAGGTGGCTTTTGCTTGTATCTTAAATTTAACCGTTATTAGTTATCATAAACTAAGCCAATAAGATGAGCAGTGTCACCTTATTGATCGGGTTTATTTAATTGGAGGAGCGTTGTAACTAACTGGCTCAGCTTGTGGTCGAGCGCTGCTATTGAAAACGACCTTCTTCAAAACTGCTACCCAGGTAGAGGCTACGTATTCATAGGTAGTGGTCTCGATAACACTGTCACTATCATTTTTATCTACAGCTGTTTCTGACATCAGTTTGTCACCGGTATATACGAAGGTGGTGATCATGTCTGCTGTACCGTCTTCATCTTTGTCAGTGTCGCTTGTTGCCAGATAGCCGTCACCATTATAATTGAAGGTGGTGCTCTTGGTTGCCGTAATGCCATCATCAACTACAGCAGTACTTGTTGCTTTATAACCTGCAGCATCATAGGTGTGGGTGGTAACAGTCGTCACTGCAGCGCCATCTACAACCGTGAGGGTCTCCAGATAACCAGTTGTAGCATCATAGGTGTAGGTAGTAGTCTCATTTAGTGTGGCATCTGCAGCTGATACTAAAGCTTCTGAGATCAGCTGACCGTCAGTATTATAGATAACAGTGGTGGTCTGGTCATCTTCATCGTTAAACCCGATGATTTGTGTTATTTCACCGTCACTATCATCAGCAGTAGTGGTTACATCGTTACTATCAGTATAAGTATAAGTGTAAGTGTCAGTGAAAGATTCATCAACTTCCACCTTTTGCGTCAGGTTACCTCTAGCGTCATAAGCATAGGTGAATTGCTTGTCGTTTTTATCTTTTTTAAAGTCCCCATTTTTTAGCTCCTTAGCTCTTTCAAATGCAGTCCTATTACCGCTAGCATCAAATACGTAGGCATAGACAAAGCTCTTTACTGCA
This sequence comes from uncultured Colwellia sp., assembly GCA_913049915.1. Taxonomy (GTDB): domain Bacteria; phylum Pseudomonadota; class Gammaproteobacteria; order Enterobacterales; family Alteromonadaceae; genus Colwellia. Next base: position 33,966 of record CAJWZC010000009.1, on the reverse strand, counting down.
TCCTTTGCCCAATCGTATTCAAATAGATTGCCGTTAGTGTCATATCTATATTCGTATGGTCTCTCAACGCCTGCCCAGTCGAATTGGTCTTCTACAAACTTTTGTGCAACACCGTTAGCGTCGGTAATGAAGGTGTATTTTTTCTCGTAACCACCCTCAGTTAAAGAGTCAGTTAAAGGGGCAGCTGCAGGGTTATCGTCCGATAACTCCCATTCAATAGCTTTGTTAACATTGCCGACAGGGTCATATCCATAGGTTTGAACATTGTCTAGAGTGTTATCAAGTGCATCGTCAAAGATTATTTTGGTATTGGCTTCCAGGGTATGAGTAATGCCTTGTGCACTATAAAAATGCTCTATGGCAAAGCCTGTTTTTTTAATAGCCGCTGTAGTAGTAGTCAGTAACCCTGCAACCTTTGCAGCATGAGTGATATATCTTAGTTTTCTATTATCTTCAAAATCTACATATGATTGCTCAAAGTCAACTTGACCGGTAACAAACAAGGCAGCTATACCTGCTTCGATAACTATGCCATTAGTATCAGGGTCGGCATCTTCATCAAGCGTATGCAAAAAGCTAAGAATGTTATGAAATTTATTGAAAGCTAAGCGTTCAGGGCTGCGATCATCACCTGATAACATATGACCAACCTCGGCAGTCGTTGTATACAACGCTACACCCGTGGCTAAATCTTGTGGGGTGATAGTAGTCTCAGCATCAACAGTATCGCCAATAACAGTGTCACCTATTGAGAAGGTTATTGTTTCACCATCTACATAGCTAAATGCACCCGAAGCATCGGTTATACCCGATTGAGTCTCTGTTGCATAGCTAATACCAGCGACAGTGATACCAGCGACATCACTGTATGAAAAATTACCCGTCAGTTCAATTACTGCAGCTGCAGTAACATTAACTGTTCGAGTAACAGCAATAGCCGGATTACCCGCAGCATCACTGACAGTATAAGTAACAGTGTAAGTGTCAACGGTATCGACATCCACATCAGACGCATCATCTAAAATATTGTCGGTGATATCGCCATCTTTATTATCGTTAGCGGTAGCACCTTCATCGACATAGGGTGTTCCTTTTTCTATGTTCACAGTGGCCGAACCGATAAGCGTAATAACAGGCAATGTTGTATCAGCAATTACATTTATTGTTCGAGTAACTTCTATCGCCTCATTATCCGCTTCATCACTAACATTATAAGTAACACTGTAAGTGCCAATGGTATCTGCATCCACAGCATCCCCACCTACGACAACATTGTCGCTAATATCGCCATCCCTAATATCGTTAGCGGTAGCACCTTGTTCGTCATAGATTGTTCCTTGCGCTATTTCCACAGTGGCCGAACCGATAAGCGTAATAGTAGGTATTGTTATATCAGGCACTGCAACAACATTAACTATTCGAGTAACTGCACGGACATTATTCGCAGCATCACTGACTCTATAGGTAATAGCGTAACTGCCAATGCTATCGACATCCACAGTATCCCCACCTATTACAATGTTGGCGGTGAGATCGCCATCTATATTATCGCTAGCGGTTGCTAGCTCTTCATAGGCATCACCTTGGGTTATGGTCACAGAGGCACCACTACCGTTAAGCACAATATCAGGCGCTGTTGTATCAGTCGTGTCACTGTCACTACCACCACAAGCGCTGAGCGTAGTAACAAGCGCAATAACGGACACTGTTTTTATGGTAGAAAATAGAGGATTAAAAATTTTCATTTGATATATATTCCTTACATTTTTATGATAATTTTAGAACAAGTAAAATATGTCTAATAATATTATTTAGCATAGACATTTATTCAAAAATACTATATTGAACCTGTTTAGTCAAGTGTTCAGGCTAAATCTGTTTGACCAATTTTATTGGTGTTTTGTTTTTATTTGGTAAACCAGAGGGTCATAATTTAAACTATTGATTTTATAGGTTAAGTTGTATTAATAATATAATTATCTGCCTATTTGGTTGCTCAAAAGTTAAAGTTGTATTGACTTGTATATTATGTTTTTAGTAGTCTTGGACAGACCAATGATTGATTTTCATGATGTGTTATTAGTCGTCTTGGATAGACCAATTATAGGGTTAGTTGGTCGGGTGGTTATACTATAAAAAGTTTTTTGTCGTATGGGTCTCGTTTGCTTTAGTCCTGTATTTTGGGCAACACGGGTATATACAATATTTACTTTCAACAGTCAGCCCTAAATTTTCTGAGCTCACTGACAAACTTTCCATAAGGATTTTATTGTGAATATTAATAGGCGTAAGTTTTTGGCATTAACCTCAGCTGGCCTTGCCAGTAGCATGGTTTCTTATCGCGTATTGTCGATTGAAGCAGCAGTGTTTGCGGTTGACCAAGAGCCTGTCGAATCAGAGGACTCTTTAAAAGCAGCCATTAGTGCAGCAAAGCCGGGCGATACTATTATCATCAAAAATGGCCGCTACCATGGCTGGTCTGTCGAACTTGATTGTAGGGGAACATCTCAGCAACCCATATTGATTCAACCACAGAGTGTTGGTGGGGTTGTCTTTACCGGAACTAGCGATTTTTTGATTACTGGACGTTATGTCACGGTTGACGGTCTTCGATTCGAACAATGCAATTTTAACAAAAATCTCTTGTACTTCAATCGTTCCGATCATTGTTCGATCGCCAATTGTGTGTTTGAAAATAGTGGTGGGGATAAAGCAGCAATAGGTATTTCTGTTGGCGCTGTAAAGAATCTCATCACTCATTGTCATTTTAGCAATATCGCTGCCCGTTGTGTAAACCTAACAATGAATGAAGATATTTACGAATATGGCGTGCCTATTGGCAATGTCATTCGCAACAACCACTTCCAAGATATTCCTGACGCGGGCGTAAATGGTAGAGAGACCATTAAAATTGGCACCAATCAACCGACCTATGGACACGTAGTGGTGAGTACTATTGTTGAAGAAAACATATTTGAACGCTGTGATGGCGAAGCTGAGATTATCAGCAATAAATGTGCGGGAAATATTTATCGCCGCAATGTATTTAATCAATGTGATGGCGAGCTGGTCATGCGTGGCGGCCAAAATTGTTTAATTGAAGGAAATCGTTTTTATTCCAGCAGGGGCGGCATCCGTATTTGCGGTACCGGTCACGTTGTTAAAGACAATGTTATTGTCAACAGTAGGGATACTGGCATCCGTTTGTTTTATGGCATGACCAAGGAACAGGGCGGTCATTATCAGGCAGCCGGTCAGTGTTTGATAGCCAATAATACTATCGTCAATGCCGGGCGGACGGGTATTATTGTTGGGGATAGCCGCGGTGCAGATCAAGAGGAGAAAGGCATACAAAATGTGGCTCCGGAAGGTAATCGACTATTGAACAATATTATTACTGGCTCGACTGGCGATCTGCTATTGGTGGATCACGCGCCCAATAATCTTGTCGCCGGCAATCTTTTCTTTTTACAAGGAGACGCAATCGTATCAAATTCTGGAGATGACCCTAGCTACGCAGATCCACTTTTTCGGGATGCTGCCAATAACGACTATCAAGTAAGCCAAGGTAGCCCTGCATTGGAGTCGGAGCCAGTTAAAGGAGCCTCTTTTCATGGTCCAAGTTAAGAGGGTAAATTAGAACCTAGTATGGGTATCATGGATAACTAGACAAAAGTCAAATAGACAAAAGTTGAATATGCAGAAGATGTAAAAATAAAGGAAATAATTTGAGATGATGTTTTTTATAGATAAGTTCTTTATCATCAGGCTAGTGCCAACTATCAGCTTGGTTTTTGTTCTCGCCGCATGTACCGGCGTTGATAGTGGTGACAGTGGTGGGAAAGCGGCTGACACAACAGCGCCTATTATTACGCTTACCGGTCCGGCTACTGTCGAACTTGAGGAAGGAGAAGCCTATGTCGATCAAGGTGCTTCAGCTAGCGATAATATAGATGGCGATATCAGCGGCAATATTGTAGTAGATGAATCTGCAGTGAATGTCGATGCCACTGGCAGTTACACGCTTACCTATAATGTCAGTGATGTTGCGGATAATTCGGCCACTGAAGTTACTCGAACCGTTACAGTAACTGCAGGGGGAGTGAAAGCGGCTGACACAACAGCGCCTGTTATGACGCTTACCGGTCCGGCGACTGTGGAACTAGAGGAAGGAGAAGCTTATACCGATCAAGGCGCTGAAGCTAAAGATAATAAAGATGGCATTATCACCGCCAACATTGTAGAAACTGGGTCTGTAGATATCGATACTATTGGTAGTTACACGCTTACTTATAATGTTAGTGATGCATCGGGTAATGTGGCCACTGAAGTTACTCGAACCGTTACAGTAACTGCAGTTGCTGATACAACACCGCCACCTATAGTGGAAGCTACTGCCAGTATTGCTGATGTCACTTTGGCAGATAGCAATTTCCAAACTTGTTTCGACTCTCATGTATCGACGAACAATTGGCAGCTTATTAGCGAAGTCGACAGCTTAGATTGCAATAGTTCGTCTATATCAAGTATCAGTGGTATCGAGGTGTTTATTAATCTACAAACACTCGGGTTAGATAACAATAATATTAGTGATATTTCGGCGTTATCAAATTTAACCGTTTTAAATGAGTTAAACCTTACTACTAATAATATTAGTGAACTCTCGGCACTATCAAGCTTAACGGCTTTATCAGTGCTTCAACTTGGCTATAACAATATCAGTGACATTTCTGCGTTATCAGGGATGAGCGCACTGAATTATTTATATCTCACCGCTAACAGTATTAGTGATATTTCTGCGCTATCAGGCACAACAGGGTTGATGTATTTGTATCTTGATGAAAATAATATCAGTGATATCTTGGCGTTATCTCAATTAACGTTCATAAAGGGCCTATCGCTTTCTTATAACTCGATTAGTGATATCTCGGCGCTATCAGCGTTGAACGCTATGAATAACTTGTTTATTAATGCTAACAGTATCAGTGATATCTCAGTATTATTAGGAAAGACTGATTTACATTACTTGTATCTTACCAATAACCCTAATCTTGCTTGTATTGATATCGATAATCTAGCGACCATGTTAACCAATACCACGATTAATAGAGATGTTAATTGTACAGATATAAATAGCTACGTTCAGTGGCGATATGATGCACAAAGTTGTGCATTTGGATCATGGGTAGATTGCCAAATCGATTTCTCTAATGCAATTCAATTAGATGATTTTGAATCTTGGGTTATTGCCTTTAGGACAGGAGGAACCAAAGATGATGACAATAACGATGGGTTTATAATCGGAAATATTGGTAATAGCCAGGCCCTTATAGCTACTCAGACTGACACAAGGGACCCAGGTGATAGCCGCAGAACAGAAGCTAAAGTCGCTTTCATTCCGGTAGGTGATTACAAAGTATCATTTAAATTTTTTGTCGAAACAGTTCCCTCAGATTTTGATTCGACTATATCGCAAATAAAATGTGGCTCAGGAAAGCCACCGATAAACATTAAAATAACAGCTGGAGGAGGTGTTCGTGTTCAAAGTGGCGGGGAGAAGGTCCTTGCAGATACCCCTGGTCATTTAAATGAAGGCTGGCATATTATTGAATATACCATTGAAAATTCAAAAACACTGCTATCGCTTACTATAGATGGAAATGTGCTGGATATAGATAATAGCTTATCGGTCACTGATTGCAGTAATATTGATGGCGCTGGCCCTAGTTACTACCTAAAAATAGGTTTGTACGAGTCCGACGTTCCCGCTGGTTACCGCATTGGTTATCAAAACTTAATACTCAAGCAACTTTAAACGCTTAGTAGATGAATTCAGCACAAATTAACCGGGATCAGAACAAAATTAACTTTAATGTTGTTCTGACCCCACTTATTTAACTTTACTAAACTTTATATCTTCAATATGACCTGTTTAAGTATCTGATTCTTAATGTTTAAAATTATTTTGTAGATTATTTATTTCCTATATCACTACTCTAAAATATAAGTTATCTTGACTTGTATGATATGTTGCCAGTAGTATTGGACAGACCAATTCGTGGATTGGTTGACAGGGTGGCTATACCACGTATTTTTTTGTTGTATCGGCTTAATTCCACCAGAATCCATTAATAAAAGAAAATAAAGACGGAAAACAAAATGAAAAATATTTTGAAAGTAAATTTGATCATAATGGCCAGTTTGATGTTTTTCAATGGCGCGGCGCTAAGTAAAGATTCTCCAAGTAAAAAAGCACAAATCACAGAAAAGCCAAATATTTTGATTTGGGTCGCCGATGATCAATACCTTGAATCGGTAGGTGTCTACGGGGGCGATCCAAAACAGACTCCAAACATTGATAATTTCGCCAAACAAGGCATGCTGTTTACTAAAGCATATGCCACCACTTCGATATGTACACCGGCACGTTCATCGCTGTATACCGGCATGTATCCCATTCATAATGGCTCACATCCCAACCATTCTGGATTGAAAAAAGATGTGGCAAGTATGCCAACCATCATGAATAAGCTGGGTTATCGCGCGGCACTTGTTGGAAAAGATGGTGTACACAAAAAGCCAACCAGACCAAATAATACCTTTGTTTGGGACGCTAAATATCCCCATACGGGTAAACCCGTACAAGGTACTGAGCGTGGCGGAAAAGTAGCTAAAAAACATAAGGGCATAGACTACAAAGGTGTTGAAGAATTTTTAAACGCAAAAAGTGAAAAGCCTTTTGTGATGTTTGTTGCCTCTACTTTGCCCCATGGTCCTCAACTCGGTAAAATAGAAAATGGCTTTGAAGGCTACCCAGCTAACAATTGGCTCACAGATTATCAATTTGGCATGTTCCTTAAGATGCTTGATGAAGCCGGCAAAACTGACAATACCATTGTTATTTATGTCAGTGACCATGGTTCAAATACGCCATATTCAAAATTTACCTTGTACCAACCAGCTGTACATGTACCTATGATTGTACGTTGGCCAGGACAGGTCAAAGCCAATTCGACCTCACAGCAACTAGTAGACTTTACCGATATTATGCCGACCCTAATGGAATTAGGTGGTGGCAAACCTCTGGCTGAAATGGATGGAAATAGCATCACTAGCCTGCTCAAAGGAGATGAAACGGCATTGCGTGAAGATCTATTTCTTAGTTATACATCCTTGGGTGTTAAGGAAATTTATACACCATATCCCATTCGTGCTGTGGTTACCGAACGTTATAAACTCATTCACAATATCAATATTAAGGCCGGCAACCCAAAGGGTAAGTCTAAGCAGAAAACATCAACGGAATTTGAATTATATGACCTGCAAAATGATGCTAAAGAAGATAATAATTTGGCAGGAAAAATTGAATTTCAAAACATTCAAGCTGATTTGTTAAGCAGACTTAAAAAATGGCAACAAAGTGTCGGCGATAAAGGTATAGATACCGAGCTAGAAGCGGTAGCCATGTTCCCCGAACTATTAAAAGGAAGAATTCAGTTGAATGATTAACTGAATGATTAACTGAATGATTAACTTATGCAAATTGCAATAACCACATATTTATTAGGATTTTATCATGCCCATTAACAGACGACAATTTTTATCATTAACTTCAGTTGCTCTAACCAGTACCCTACTTTCTTGTGCCGTTTGGTCAAATAAAACAGCAGGAATACTTGCGCCATTAGCTGCTGCCAAAGCGACAGTTGATTCTAAGAAGTCTTTTGCCAAGGCCGTTAAAAATGCCAAGCCAGGCGATACCATTGTTATAGCCAATGGACGATACCATGACTGGTCTGTCGAATTAGATTGTCAGGGCACGGCTAAACAACCTGTGACCATTCGCCCACAGAGTGCTGGTGGTGTGCTCTTTACCGAAGCCAGCCATATTTCGATTACTGGCAGTTATGTCACTGTAATAGGCCTTCACTTCGATAAATGTAATATGAAGCAGAATCTTTTGGAATTTAAGCGCTCCAGTCATTGTCACATTAACAATTGTCTGTTCGAGAATAGTGGTCATGCTGGTGGGGCAAAGGCGGCGGTAGGTATTTCGCCAGGCGCTCAAAATAATCACATTACTGATTGCCAATTTAGCAATATCGGTGCCCGTTGTGTAAACCTGACCATGAATGATGATATATACCAACACGGTATACCGACAGGCAATGTCATTCGCCATAACCATTTCAAAGATATTCCTGCGTTTGGCGAAAATGGACGAGAAACAGTTAAAATTGGTACTAAACAGCCTAAGTATGGCAACGTTGTAGTAGGTGCAATTGTTGAGGAAAACGTCTTTGATCGATGCAATGGCGAAGCTGAAATCATAAGCAATAAATGTGCGGGAAATACTTATCGCCGAAATATTTTTAATCAATGTGATGGTGAGCTGGTAATGCGCGGCGGCGAGAATTGCATAGTAGAAGGCAATCAATTTTTTGGCGGAAAAGGCGGCATTCGGCTTTGCGGTAAAGGTCATGTAGTCAAAGATAATCTTATTGTTAATAGTAAAAATACTGGCATTCGTTTGTATTATGGCATTACCAAAGAGCAGGGTGGTCATTACCAGGCAGCAACCCAGTGCTTGATAGCCAACAATACCATAGTCAATGCGGAAAAAGTCGGCATTCTTATCGGTGTTGGACGTGGTAATGATCATGGCAAGAAAGGAATACAGAATGTGGCTCCCGAAGCCAATCGTATTATCAACAATATCGTTACCGGCACGAAAGGCGACCTGTGCAAGGTTGATCATGCCCCCGACAATCTAATTGCTGGCAATCTATATTTTGCGCAAGCAAAAGCAAAAGTTTCATTCCCAGGTGATGATCCTATGTTTGCCGATCCACTTTTTCGCGACGCTAAGAAAGGCGATTACCGATTAAGCAAAGCGAGTCCGGCCTTGAAATCGAAACCAGCGAAAGGCGCTGCAAATGCTCACTAAAATCGGGATTATTAACCGGTAAAGTGAAGTTGAATAACGACTTTATTTGACACATTTATTTGGAATAGAGAAATAGAGGATGAAATTTATCCTGACAAATTTTTATATGGATTTTTCTTATGCGCATTAACAGACGTAAATTTTTGTCTTTAACTTCTGTGGGTCTAGCCAGCACCATGCTGTCTAGTGCCGTGTGGTCGAAAAACACGGCAGCATTACTTGCGCCATTATCTTCTGCCAAAGCGATAGTCGATTCTAAGGAATCTTTTGCCAAGGCGATAAAAAAAGCTAAAGCAGGCGATACCCTTGTTATTACTAATGGCCGATATCATAACTGGTCTGCCATTATAGATTGTCAGGGTAGCGCCAAACATGGCGTGACCATTCGTCCGCAGAGTGTTGGTGGTGTTGTCTTTTCTGGCGTAAACCAATTTACTATTTCGGGACGTTATGTCACTTTAGACGGTTTTCATTTTGAACAATGTGTTTTTGAACAGAATCTTTTAGATTTCAATCGGTCCGAGCATTGTCGGATTCAAAATTGCGTATTTAAGGATAGTAGCAATAAGGGGAGCAAAAAATCGGCGATAAGTATTTCACCAGGCGCTCAATATAATCATATTACTGATTGTCGCTTTACCAATATCGCTGCCCGTTGTGTCAACTTGATGATGAGTAAAGCGATGATTAAATACGGCGTGCCGATTGGCAATGTTATTGCCAAAAACCATTTCCAAGATCTTCCTTCTTTTTCTGGTGATAATGGCTTTGAAGCGGTTAAAATTGGCACAAATCAGCCGAAATATGGACATATTGACGTGGCCACCATTGTCGAAGAAAACCTATTTTTACGTTGTAATGGTGAAAGAGAGATTATCAGCAATAAATGCGGAGGAAATACCTATCGCAACAATGTATTTCAACAATGTGATGGTGAGCTTGTGATGCGAGGCGGCACCAATTGTTTAGTTGAAGGCAATCGTTTTATTGAAGGTGCGGGTGGTATTCGCATTTCTGGTGCGGGTCACGTTATCAAAGACAATGTAATCATTAACAGTAAGGGTACTGGCATTCGTTTGTTTTATGGTATGAGTTTAGTGCAGGGGCTTCACTACCAAGCACCTACTAAGTGCTTGATAACCAATAATACCATCATCAATGCGAAGCGGGCGGGTATTCATATCGGCGATGAACGGCTTAATGAACATGGCGAAAATGGCATACAGACTGTGGCCCCTGAAAATAATAGTATTATCAATAATATTATTACTGGCACGAGTGGCGATCTATGCATGGTCGATCGTGCCCCCAATAATCTCATTGCGGGTAATTTATACTTTGCCCAAGGAGATGCAATCGTTTCCTTCCCTGGAGAAGATCCTATGTTTGCAGATCCACTCTTTCGTGACGCTAGCAAAGGTGACTACCGTTTAAGCACAGCTAGTCCTGCCTTGCAATCTAATCCAACTAAAGGCGCATCAAATGCTCAATAAATTAATTTTATCAATTGGCCGATCTTCTGTATTGCATGCTAGCGCTTTGTTGCTTGCTAGCAGCAGTGTTTACGCTTTTGACTCAACACAGCAAATCGGTGCGCCATTAAATATCAATGAAGTAAAGCTTAACCTGTTGTATAAAAATGATTTTTCAGGCAAGGATGTTCTCGATTTTGAAAGCAACATGGTTAAGGGTGATAAACGATCTAGAACACCCAACCCCGCGGCACAGTGGATTGTCGAAGGTTGGGGCGGTGCGGCAGTTTGTCAGGGGAAACTTTGGGTTTCTCCGGTTCCCTTTAAATCTTGCGGGCAGCCTATTGAAACAGAAGTCAAAGAACGATCTCATATGGTGGTCTGGCATAAAAAATCCTACCCGTCTGATGTACTATTTGAATTTACCGTCAATCATCACAGTTCAGACGCGGGCTTAACCTTAGTTTTCTTTGCAACGACAGGGAAGGAAGGACAAGATATTTTCGATATCAGCTTGCCTGTTCGTGACGGGGTATACAAAAAGTATAACCGAGGTCTTGCGGGTTACACTGTCTCGTATTGGAGTAGAAATTCATGGCCGAGAGCACTTAAAAATCGTGAAAGAGAAACCAATCGCATCCGCACCAATCCGCAGTTTAAAATTATAGCAAGCAATGATAGCCATACGGATAAATGTGACAACTGCGATTATAACGTTCGTATTCTGAAAGTCGGTGGCGCTATTACCGTTGAAATCAACGGTAAAGTTGTTAACCATGTTATCGACGAAAGTTCGGTACATCAAGGTGGCTACATTGGCCTTAGAAACATGTCAGGTGTTAATAAAGTTAGCTATGACGACTTTAAGGTGTGGGCAGTAAAATAGCTCACAAATAAGGTCTTTGACATAGCAAGCATTAACGAAAGCTTGAAATATTCAATACATTTAAATTAATAAGAAACAGTGGATAAGAAATGAAAAATTCATCAAGTAAAATATTTACAGGTTTGGCTATTACACTATCGTCGTTACTGGTGGCTTGTAGTGCCTTTAAATCAACATACAGTATCAATGCAGATCAAGCACAATTAGCGCTAAATGCAACGCCAGAATCTATCAGGGCAGAAGCCAAAGAAGTGGGTGACCGTGCTATGGCATGGCAGCTTGCTCGTATGGACAATTTTGAAGATTATATTGTTAAAATGGGTAGAACCCCGAATACTAAAGAATGGGTGCAGGCTGCTTTTTATATTGGTCTAACTCAATGGGTAGAAGCCACTAATGATCAAGCAGGATTAACCGCCCTTAAAGAGCTAGCCATCCATAACGATTATCAGCTAGCGGAACGACCTTTTCATGCCGATGATCAGGCCGTTGGCCAAATATACTTATGGCTTGCTGAACAAGGTGGCGATAAGTCAATGTATGAGCCAACACAAAAAGTATTGGATCTTGTGTTAGCGGAAAGCCCCGCCACTAGCCTGTCACATGCAGACAAAGGCTCACCTGATTATGTCGGCTCTTGTAAAAAACGTTGGTGTTGGTCTGACGCCTTGTTTATGGCACCGCGTACCTGGTTAATGCTAGGTAATGCCACCGGTGATTCTCGTTATATTGATTATGCTAATAAAGAGTTTTGGGCAACGACTGACTACTTATTCTCGAAAGAGCATAGCCTTTATTATAGAGATAGCCGTTATTTTAAAGAAAAAGGTGATAATGGTGCCCCAGTGTTTTGGAGCCGTGGCAATGGTTGGGTATTCTCTGCTTTACCAATGTTTATAGATGATATGGCGGAAGATCATCCTGAGCGCCCACGTTACATTGAACTCTTCAAAATCCTGGCTAAGGGGTTAGTTAATGTACAAAAACCTGACGGTTACTGGGCAACCTCTTTGATGGATCCTAATTCTCTGAAAACGCCAGAAATAAGTGGTACAGGTTTTATGACTTATGGACTTGTTTGGGGTATTAACAACGGTTTCTTAACCGATCAAGAAAGTATCGATGCAGCGAAAAAAGGCTGGGCGGCATTGACAGCTTCGGTTGATGACGAGGGTATGGTTCACTGGGTGCAACAAATTGGTAAATCTCCGGATCCTGCAGCTTCGCATCATACTCAAGTATACGGGACAGGCGCCGTGTTATTGGCGGCATCAGAAATGCTGAAATGGGAAAAATAAAACTTTTATAAAGTGCTAATACGGTTATCCCTGTAGGGCGTTTTTAGTCTAGGGGTGATCTTGCTCAAAACTCAAGCGGGCAATATTAAAAGGCAACTATGTATGGACAACAAATACTCTAATAGTTTAAAAATTATATTAATTCTAATAGGGTTAATCTCAGCTCACACGCAATCAAAACCAATAGTTGAGGTAGATTATTTTACCGACAATGGCTTCAGTAATACCATTACACCTGGCAAAGACTCAGGGGAATATTATAACGGAGTTACCTATGTGGCATACCAAGGCCCGCTTGAAGATGCCTATGTGACAGCGTACAAACATAAAACAAAAACATGGACTGGCCCTATAAAAGCGGGCGTCAGTACCATGGGTAAAGATCCCAACCGCAAAATAGATAACCACGGTAAACCTGCTTTGGTTGTTGATAATGCGGGTTATATTCATCTTATCTTTGGCGGTCATGGCGGGCTGTCATTACATGGTGAAAACCCTCTTGGAAACTCCCATTACGGTGATATGACACACGTGGTATCGAAAAATCCACAAGATATAACCAGTTGGGAAGTGCTGGATAACATTCCAGCCTTTGGTACCTATGCCCAGTTTATAAAAATGGACAATGGCAATATCTATTATTTATATCGTCACGGTGCCCACGAAAGTAACTGGGTTTACCAATTGTCAACGGACAATGCCCGTACTTTTGAGCCACCGGTATCAATCCTCAAAACCAAAGTGAACACCGATACCCCGGGTTTCATGGATAGTTGGTATCCTTCTTTTAGTCGAGGTCAGGGCAGTGATATTATTACAACCTACAATTATCATATGCACGGATACGGCGCTACCAAGCATAATGGCCATCGTAAAAACGTTTATTATATGGTGATGGATACCAAGGATCATACTTGGCGGAATGTGCAGGGTGAAAAACTTAAAACGCCGGTCACTAAAGAGCTTGCCGATGAAATGACCTTGGTTAAGGATACCGGCGATCTATGGACAGTGCGTGGCTTGACACGACTTGATGATAAAGGCAATCCCCATCTGATCTTTTATATCGGTAAAGGGGGAGAAAAACATATTGGTCCTGGTGCTCTACCAGCCTATTATCGCTGGACTGGTAACGAGTGGGTAACTGGCAACAATAATGGCCTGCCTGCTACCAAAGAAAGCGAACTACGGGTTTCATCTGCCACTGATGTTAGTTTATTGTTGACTGCTAAGACAGTTAGTAAAAAGGGTAAAAAACAAAGTGAAGTTGTTTGGTGGCACAGCACTGATGGCGGCAAAAGCTTTATAAAAGGCAAAACGGTGGTTAGCACTAAAACAACTTATAGGCTTTCATCTTTTATCAGAAACGCTCATCCAGACGCAAGATTTTTTGTCGCCGCCAAGCTCAAGGGTAAATATAAAGACTATTACCAGATGTCGCTGTTTGGTGATAATGGCGCAATCAAACGCTTAAAATCTGAGGCAGAACATCTTAATAAATAATATGGCTGTTTAAATATAATAACTAGGGTCAGAACAAAGTAAGTTCTATTAATATCGCAAGGCCTTAGGTAAAATGATTTAAAAGACATTATATTATCAAAATTATTACATTTTTAAGGTGTGGACAGTGAGTGCGATAATGCAGTTTGAAGCGATAAAAGTTGAAGAAAAAAAAACAGATAAATTATATCTCAAAGTTGCGGAACAATTACGCTCGTTAATTGATAATGGTTATTTTAAAGTTGGCGATCGCTTTCCTGCAGAAAGGGCTCTGGCAGATAAATTACAGGTTAGCCGTCAAACAATACGTGAAGCCATGATAGCGCTTGAATTATCAGGTCTTATCGATATACGTACTGGATCAGGTGCCTATATTACTGATAATACTAGCAAAAGCTATACCGCCCTCATTGGTAGTGGAATTGGCCCCTTTGAAGTTTTAGAAATGCGCTATATCCTTGAACCAGAAATATGTGCATTAACGGCAGCAAGAATTAGTGATGAACAAATTCAAGAACTAAAAAATATTATTAGGGAAATGGAAGCTGATGATATAAATGCAGAATCTTTTGAACAAGCAGATACTAAATTGCATGTAGCCATTGCTGAATATTGTGATAATGCAGCGATGAAAGAGTCGATACAGTGGTTATGGAAATTACGTTCAGAGTCTATATTTACTAAATGTATTCAAGAAGAAATTAAGAAGCAGGGACTTTGCATTGATGAACATAAAAAGATTGTTTTGGCTATTGCGCAAAGAAACCCTGAAAGGGCGCGTACAGCGATGAAGAACCACCTTGATAACGCTACGACGACCATTAATTTTAATTTATAATTAGAAGCAGCTTCTCATAGGTATGACTCCACTGTTATTAAGCACTACCTGACGCTTCTGAAGGTGGCTCACTTTTAAAGTTTACCTCAAGTCGATTTAAAATTTTTTAATAAATTGAAATAACTAGGGTCAGAACAAAGTTAAATCAGTTTTTACGCCAGCCAATTTTTCTTCCTAAAGGCATAGGCTGTAATCGCCGGCCTGTGAGAGATAATAAGTTTTGTTTGAATCTGTCATTACCCAATGCCATACCTGATTTGGTGGCGGCTCTAATATCTTTCAGCAATGGCTCTTCAACATGACGAGTAAACAAACATCGATAATGAGCCTGACGTTCATCTTCATTAACACCTAAGGCTGTGTATATACTCAAACCACTTCAAACTACATGATTCAGTTGGAATTAGAAACGTATTATGCAAGGCATTGAATGAAGAGAATGGTTATTCCCTTCTCAAAATCAATAACGCAACATAATAGGTTTATAAACCAACCCTTTGGGGACTTCTGAGTAAATCATGCCCGTCGTTGCATCTGTTTTTAAGGGAGTAACCATTAATAAAAAGATGCGCCTTGATCATGAATTACTCAGCAGTCCTGAACAAGCACTTTGAAGTCGCTTGAGTATAAGGGATGAGGGGTACATAAACTCGATATTTTACCTAATGCATTGATCTGGTAGCTTGACCAGACATATTCTGATGGCTCATCAACCATACAGGCTCTAACAGGATTGAGTTCAATATAACGACGGTTAAAATATCTGACATATAGTCTTCCTAAAGCTTGCATCATTTGACTAACACTATTTGCTTTACGAGGAGTACAAAAGTAAATGCACGTGATTAGTCAATAATACTCAAGCGTGGACATCAACACCAAATTTAACAGAACACTCCTTTAACCAACCAACATAATCAAAAATTATTTTTCGCTAGCAAAACAAATTTGATGGTTGTTGCCCCCTCTGAATGATGTGTTGGGGGAATACCTAGAGGACATACTCGGTGTAAACGGCTCATAAGATTTCCTTATCTTTGAGTGAAGTGAACACTAAGTATAGTTTGTATTTTATTTAACTTTGTTTTGACCCTAGTTAATTATTTTTCCAACTAAAGCGTTTTTCTGGGTATACACCGTCAAAGCGAGCACCAACAGCCATAAATCAAATGAACCGCCACCTCCACCACTGTCATCAACTACCACTTCATTTATAGTCATTGAAAAACTTCCACTTACAGCAGAGTTCGATGTGTCTGTAGCTGTGACTATTACGATAAAAGTACCCTCTGTACTGGAGCTACCACTGATTAAACCAGCTGAGGAGATAGACAGCCCTGAAGGTAAACCAGTAGCGCTAAATGAAAGAGTATCATCGCCATTAGCATCTGCATCGGAGAAAGATGATGATATATCATAGGAAAAAGAACTGTATGTGTTTGCTGTACGCTGAGTCATGCCACCGTTATAAGCGGGGACAATATTAGCTGGACTTGCTGTAGTGACGGTAATGGTTGCACTGTCTGCGCTTGAATTAAGCGTATCATAAGCAGTCATCGTTACGGTATAGCTACCGCTGTCACTGAAAGTTGCTGTAGTCGTTAGTGCATTGATATTGGCAAAACTGACGCCTGTTGAACCCGACCAGGTACACGTTAACGATCCAGGGCCATTATCGATATCGGTGCAAACCGCGCTGACAGTCACACTGTTAGACGGCAGGGTAATCGTTTGATTGCTACCGGCATTAACAACTGGCAGCTCGTTTACTGCACCCCCGTCAAGCTTGCCTTCGCCCGCCCAAAGTTGCAGATCATTCCAGATGGAACCCTTTCGCTGTGCAGTAGTTGTTACGTTAGCGACAGCAGGTGACCCTAGTCGGTCTTCTAGCTGCTTTAGATACAAACTGCGTGGCATAACAGCATTATTCCACTGCTCAAAAAAACCACTATCGGCACTGTCGTTATTTTTAGAGCCACCACCACAGCCTATTGCCCAGTTCATTGCCCCTTTTGGACTCTCTACCCAAACATCACCTTGATATGAATGACAGTTCCAAAACATGACCTGTGCACCAGAATAACCGTGGCCAGAGCCTGAATCTTTTCTATTACGAACACGGATTTCGCCACCGCGTATATTGTCGAAAAGTACCCCCGTAGACCAACGCGCATGTGGGCCAATATCGGCATGAGTATTGGTTGAATAAGAATCAAGAAATACATTAGGACCTGTGGTGCGTGAATTAAGCGCGTAATCATGTCGGCCTTCTCGGGTATAACTTCGTTGCACAAGAATGCCCAAGCCATCCCGGATATCAAAGCCATAGCGGCGACCGCCACTTATTTGTGATTTATAGTCGAGCATGGCTACTTCTTCAACGGTAATAAAACTGGAGCTGTCTAAGAAATGCACACAGGCCTTGGCAAAATACTGACAAGTGACTTGCTTGACCCATGAGTTGGTCAGGTTTTCAGTTATAATCGCGTTCCAAGCGTGGTTTTCATCAAACTTTGAAGCGTAAACCGACTCGAACCTTAGGTTCTCTACGCCGACCTGACTGATATTACCTGAAGTATCTATTTGATAGATCTCGGCGCCGCCATATTGGTCTTCAATAACATCGACAATAGGGATATTAACCGTCACGGTATTGCCGGAAATACTGCTAATGACTCTTTGATGATTAATCGAGTATGAACTGGCGGTCCAACCCCACTGGGTCATGGTCAAATCATCGACCCAGAAATTATTGCGGGTCATTTTAACAACAATATCATCACCAACCGAGTAACCTGCACTAGAAGCAACATTGAAGCTATAACTTCCCACCGGCACATAACTGCTGGTAATACGGGTCACGCTAGAGTCGTCAACAACATAGGCTGACGGGCCATGGATATAAAGCGCATCATTATCGTGATCAAATTTGGTGCCTAGTATGGTACTTGTGGCAGTAATAACAGTGCCGTTTGAACCTTGGCCTTCACCACGCAGAACAACACCACTGGCTTGGATAGTTAATTGGGCGTCGATCTCATAAGCGCCAGCCGACAATAAAACAGCGCCCCTGAAACCGTTTTCATCCAATGGCATAGCTTCTACCTGATCAATAGCTGCCTGGATCTGGGTGCGATCATCACCTGATTGAGGATAAAGAGTGATCTTAACTGGTGCATCAGGAATAGCGACGCCGCCGCCTTTATAACCGGCATGCGAATAATCGGGGATAACATTCACTTGGTTGGTTTGGTCGGTCATGGCAAATGGGGTGTAATCCAGTTTACCGTCTGAGCCGACTTTGACCAGACTAGACTCTGCAGCAAAGGCTAACTGCGTGGTAAGCATTGATAGAGAAGCTAATAAAGAAACTAGTAAATGTGAGACTGATTTTTTATTATTGATAGTGACTTCCTCGATAATATTGATTGCTCTAACGGCAAATATTGCTTTCACCGGATTTAGTGATAACTGCAATAACTAGATAAATTAATTAAGGCCTTACCCTGACATACTTGGTAAGTTTCCTCGGTGCGGGTTCACCGCCATAGATATTGCCACTACTGTCTACCGCAATAAATTCTGCGCCATTGCCTCTTTTTACTCGGGGATCGCCGCTTGGCAGTTTGATAAAATGCTTCACCCAACCTAAATGCGCATCACCGATACGGATACCCATTTCCCAACCGGGATTTTGTTCGTTATCTGATTCTGAATCGGCGACGTAAATATTGTCTTTGTTATCAAAGAAAATACCACTGGGTCGACCAAACTGAGTCCATTGGCTAATGAAATCTCCCTCTTGATCAAATAGCTGTATGCGGTTATTGAAACGGTCACCAACAAAAATACGGCCCCGCATATCTATGTTAATAGTATGCAGCATACGAAATTCACCCGGCGCATAACCTGTTTGCCCCCAAGCCTTAATGAATTTGCCTTTACTGTCGAATTTCATTACCCGATTGTTGCCATCGAGTGCATGGCCATCGGCGACAAAGATATCGCCGTTGTCAGCCACAACCACATCGGCAGGTTGGTTAAAGTGTTTATTGTCAGTTCCGACTTCACCGGGGATGCCTAACACCATCAAGACTTCACCGGTATTACTAAACTTTATTACTTGATGACCGCGTTTATCACCCTTAGGAATACGTTTAGATTTAACCGCATCGGTCACCCATACATTACCTTGTGAGTCTATTTCAAGGCCATGTGGCCAAATAAACATACCGGCGCCAAAACTTGCGACCACTTCGCCATGTTTATTAAACTTTATAATTGGATCTAAGTTTGAGTCTAAACATTCAGAGCCAAACTTTTTCCTTTCGGTAGCATCGCAGCGGATAACGGCCCAGATGTGCTCACCATCAGGATCGATATCAACATCGCCAACCGCGCCAAAAGTACGTCCTTGTGGCAGCTTTGCCCAATCTTCAACAACCGCATAAGGATTCGAGTAACCGCTAGCATGAGCAGTTAAACAATAACCGAAAATTACTGTAAAAATAAAAACTAATGTTCTCATATCATTCTTCAATCTTAGTTAGTTGTTAGTAGATATACCCGTGTTACCTCAAAATTCTCGATTTCAGTTGGAATTAGAAACGTTTTAGGCGAGGCATTGATATTGAGAATGGTTACTCCCTTCTCAATATCAATAACGCTGCATAAAACGTTTCTAAGCCAACCCTACGGGGGCTACTGAGCAAACCCTGCTCATCGTTGCATCTGTTTTTAAGGGAATGACCATTAATAAAAAGATGCGCCTTGATCATGAATTTCTCAGTAGTCCTAAAACGTGCATTTTGAAGTAGCACGGTTATAGAGTAAAGCTTCACAAGAAGTCTTTACTTTTCTTAGTGCGAGTGGCCTCTTTCTAATTGTGCAACAAGTAACTCTCTCATGTCAGTCACTCGCTTAGGATGTAAGCTTGCGACATCATTTTTTTCATAGGGATCTTCAGCCAAGTTATAAAGCTCAACCGGTACTTTTAACAAGTTGACTGCTTTACCTTTGGTTTTTGAGTCGGGTACATATCGAAGTTTCCAGTCGACTTGTCTAAACGCAAATAAGCCATTGGGTGTTTGAAAAATACTGGTGGTGCGAATTGGCTTTGTTACGTTCTCGCCAAGCAAAACCGAGCTAAAATCAAATGAATCGCCACCGGCTGATTTAGGTAAGTCTTTTTCAAGTAATCCTGCAGTTGTTGCCAAGATATCAGTTAACACGAATACTTGTTTCGACTCAGAATTTTTTGCTACTTTTCCAGGCCAACGAACAATAAAGGGTACTCTAAAGCCACCTTCGAAATTACTACTTTTGTAACCACTTAAATCACCATTGGTGCGATGGCCAAACTTTTCTTTTGCATCCGTTTTAGCGGTCTTGGATTTCTCTGCTACTTGCTGTGATGTATCTTTCAAATTTAGATTTTTGCCTGCGGTATGATGATCTCTTTCTTGCCCGCCATTATCACTTGCAAAGACTAAGATGGTATTATCAGCCAGGTTAAGCTCCTCAAGCGTTGCCATGATTTCTCCGACATGGTGATCCAATTCATTAATGTAGTCGCCAAACTGGCCAAGTTCACTGGTGCCGCGAAATTTTTTATGAGGAGTTACATGCGTATGTACCGCAACCAACGCCAGATAGAGAAAGAAAGGCTGGTCTTTGTTGGTTTTCATAAACTGAATTGCTTTGCTGGTCAATGTTGAGTCGACCTCATCATCAAAACGGGTTTTTTTTAGGTCGTTTTTTGTCGGCTTGTTAGGCAGGTTAGTAACACTGTCTTTGAGCCAAAGTAGTTTATGATTTTCTACGTATGATCTGAAATTATCACTATGGTTTGTTGGTAAGCCTAATGAATAATCAAAGCCAATTTCAGGCGCACTAGGTTTTATATCACCAGCCCAATTTGTAATGCCTGTTTCACCGTAACCTAAATGCCATTTACCTAGGTGTGCAGTTTTATAGCCTTGTTGCTGCAAAAACTTAGGTAAGGTCACCATGTCGGTGTCGATAGTTAGCGGCGAATCGAATCTCGCCGGCGCATATCTCACCGGTCCTCGGCTAGGATACTTACCCGTGAGTAACCCATAGCGTGAAGGTGAACAAACCGATGCTGGCGCATACGCCTGAGTAAAGCTCATGCCCTGACGGGCAAGTTTATCAATGTTTGGCGTGGTTACTTTCGATGGTTTATAAAACGTTTTGATATCGCCGACACCGACATCGTCAGAAAGAATAATAATAATGTTAGGTTGATCAGTCGTCATAGTACTTTCAACACCCGCAGCACTCGCAGTAATACAAGAGAGGCTAGGGATAAGCAATATCAGCAGTTTGGACATTTTATTCATCATGATTTTCCTATATTATTTAAATAAAGATTATTTTTTCTTGAATTCAAGTATTAAGTGTTGAATAGCTTGGCTGCTAATTAAAGCAGCAAACACTTTAGCGTTGGTCACCTTCTAAGGGAGATTTATTACGATTCCATGGTTTTTCACCAGCAAGGTCTTGTAATGTACGTTTTAGTACACGTTTGGCATATTCAAGGTGCATATTCGCTTGAATAGCGACTTCGTCTCCTTTTTTTGCATCAGAGCCTACAGAAGAGCGGGACGCAATGGGAGATAGTTTTTTCGCCAGCGCTTTTAGTCTGTTTTCAACAGGTTTTGCTTTCATATTTAATCGGTCAATTGCATTGATAGCAGTCAAACGGGCAGCACCTTCTTGAGTCTCGGTGATGTGCATCAACTCTTCTAGTGCACGGGTGCATGAGCTGATACTACATAAAGCTTCTGCGGCAACAACGCGAACAGCGGCGCTTTTATCACTCAGCGCATTTTCAAGTAATTTAACTGCCTTGTTTCCTTTACCTCCCATTGTTTGCAAACCCGTTACTCCCCAAAATCGGATGATGGCACTGGGGTCTTGAAGGTTAGTCAGATGGTCATTGATATCCGTTGATCTAGACGCTTGATCGGCAGCTTTGAGGAATGCACCATAATCTGGAGCATTGTCTTCGCGTAGCAAGGTGTACAACACTTTATCGCCGGCAAGCGCGGTCATTCCAACTTCTGTTAGTACACCCGTGTCGAGAGTATCGGTCATCCACTGTATAGTAGCCGCTCGCATACGTTCAAGCACCTTTTTATAGTTAGGATCAGCGGCTAGGTTGTTGATTTCCTGAGTGTCGCTATGCAGATCATAGAGCTCTTCAGCAGGTTTATCCTCGAACCATTTAGATTGAACAGTATTCAGGGAATTATCGTTGTAAGCTTTGTGCCAAATTGGCATTAGTGGTTGAAAGGCATATTGGCTATCAATGTGCTGAGCATAAGGTAATTTAGGCAAAAAGTTACGCATGTAGTGATAACGGCCGTCCATTGCCGTGCGTACAAGGTCTAGTCGTTCGTCCATACGATCGCGAAAACCAAACGCATATTTGGGTGCATCACCAGGTTTTTCACCTAAAAATGCTCTGCCTTGAAAGTGTTTTGGAACTTCAAGGCCGGCTAGATTCAAAACAGTTGGCGCAATATCGACAAAACTGACCACTTCATCCATTTTACTGCCAGGTACTGCGGTAGCTAGATGTTTTAATTTCTCTGGAAACTGGGCGATTAAGGGGATCTGCAGACCACTATTATAGGGCCAGCGTTTCGATCTCACGATTCCTGTACCGTGGTCGGCCATGAAAATAACGATAGTATTTTCTTTGAGGCCATCATGTTCTAGGCTTTTGAGGATAACGCCTACCGCTTCATCTACTTCACTGACATTGTCATAATATTGGGCAATGATGCGCTGGATCATGGCGTCTTTGGGAAAGTATTTTGCTAAGGGAGCTTTGTTTATGTTGTGCTTGATGTCATCAATGGATCTTGGCTTGCCTTCCATATCAAACATCACTTTGCTTTCATGAGTTTGCAGTAAGTTAACAATAGCAAAAAAGGGTTTTTTTCCATCAGTTTCTTTAAAGTAATTTGTCCTATCCCAGTCTTTCAAGGTTCTAACCTTGACCCGCTCAGACCAAGCGCCTTTAGGCTCTAAGGTGTTGTAGTCATGTTTACCGATATTCGCCGTATAATAGCCAGCTTCGCGTAGATATTCGGGTAACCATTTTACATAGTCTGGTGTTGCAAAAAGGGTTCGCATGTTTTGCAAACCTAAAGATGTCGGATACATGCCTGTAATCAGTGTTGCGCGAGCAGGGGAACATACCGGAGCATTGGACCATGCGTGATTATATTGAAGGCCTCGGGTTGCCATTGCGTCTAGGTTTGGGGTTGTTGCGTAATCATCGCCGTAGGTACCTAACATTGGGCTGTGATCATCACTCACTATGAGTAAAATGTTCGGACGTTCATTACTCGCATGTACCCCTATCGACAAAATACTAATCAGTATGCCCAATCCCCAAATTGAGCGGAGGGTGAAATGTCTATTAAGTCGCATCAGGTTGTTCTCCAAGCGTATCATGAATATTTAAGTATTGGTATTATAAATAGGCCTGACCAAATCTGCAAGATTAATTTACTTTAGATTTAATTAGTAGATCGGATTAAATATTAACCCTTTTATATCAGTTATTTGTCCGTTTATGTTATGATATTCAAACAAAGTATTGGTAAGGTCGAATTGTTTGAGTATACTGATGTTCTTCCACTATTATTACTATTTTGAGATATAATGCGTCAATTCCATGCTCTAATCCGTGTTCTTAAATTGATAACTGTGTTGGTATGCACAGTTTTATGTGCCGTTTGCAATGCGTCTGATAAGAGCAAACAAGCTGATGTTAATAAAAAGCCAAATGTTGTGATGATCATCGTGGATGATCTCAATGATTGGATAGGCGCGATGGAAGGGCACCCCAATGCTAAAACCCCCAATATTGATCGTCTTGCTTCCCAAGGCATGCTTTTTACTAATGCACATTCTACTGCAGCACTTTGTGGGCCATCACGCGCCAGTATTATGACCGGTCTTCGTCCAACCACCACCGGTATTTATTGGCATATTAAAGACAAAGACATTAAAAAAGCTAGCCCTGCCACTAAGGGGATTGCCTTCTTACCGGAATATTTTGGCGACCATGGTTATAAAACCATGGGTATTGGCAAAATTTTCCATAACAGTTCAGCAGAAGGTGCTTTTGAGCAGTATGGCGGACGAATTAAAGGATTTGGCCCTAAGCCGGATAAAGCTTTTGCTTGGGATAGCAACGGCACGAATACTGATTGGGGAGTGTTTCCTGAAAAAGATGAGGACATGATTGATTATAAGTCTGCAATATGGGCGATAGACAAGATAAAAGAAGATCATCACAGACCGTTCCTTTTGACCGTTGGTTTTATTCGTCCACATGCGCCCTGGTATGCCCCACAAAAATACTTTGATCTCAATCCACTTGAAGACATCATAACGCCGCCTTATTTGGCAACAGATATGAATGATGTTCCCCAAATCAGTAAAGCTATTCATGAAATGCCAATGATGCCAACGACTGACTGGGCTATTAAAAACGGGGAGTGGGCAAAAGCAGTTCAGGGCTATCTCGCCAGTATTTCTTTTGTTGACCAATACGTTGGAGAGATTTTAGATGAACTTGAACAAAGTCCTTACCGTGATAATACCATTGTCGTGTTGTGGTCTGATCATGGCTATCATCTTGGCGAAAAGGGACGTTTTGCCAAACATAGTGTCTGGGAGGAAGCAACACACGTTCCGTTTATTATCAAAAGCCCTGAAACACTCAAAGGTCAAAAGTTAGCAACACCGGTGAGCTTATTGGATTTATACCCAACCTTACTGGATATCGCTGGTCTGCCCGCATACGATCGTAATGAAGGCACAAGTTTGAAACCACTATTGACAGGTGATGCCAACACCTCAGGCCGTCCAGCTATCACCACATATGGTGAAGGCAATCATAGTATTCGTGGCGAGCGCTATCGCTATATTCGATATTCCGATGGTAGCGAGGAACTTTATGACCATGATAAAGACCCTGAAGAGTGGACAAATTTGGCCTTAAATAAAGAATATGCTGATATCAAAAAACGCTTTATAAAGCACTTGCCCATCAACCCAGCGCCAATATCGGAATATATTTACGGCAATGCCGTTAATGAACATTTTGAGAAAAAGCTCAGTAAATACGGCATTACTAGGAAGAAGTAATGCTACCAATGCAGATATAATTAGGGTCATAACAAAGTTAAATAACTTTGTTATGACCCTAATTATTTTATGTTACTAACTTGATACAGTTATTTCCCACTCAGTGAGAGTTAAAATATGAAGCGTCAATCTATTGTGAATCGGTTTGGATTAGTTATTAGCCTGTTTTTACTGAGTCACAGTACTCAAGTAGTTGCCTTTGCCAATACTATATTTGTAGCCGACCAAAGCTTTCTACAAAAAAATTACCTTAAAGCTCGAACCGAATATCAAGCGGCAGCAGAAATCGGCAACCCTAGAGCTTATTATCAACTGGGGGCTATTCATCACCAAGGTCTAGGCACTGAGATCAATAAGGTAACAGCCCTTGTTTGGTTCTCCTTGGCGGCAGAGTATCATTATGATAATTCAGTTGAAATTGTAGAATTTTTGATGGCTGGCATACCCCAAGATCAAAAAGTGTTGGTGCAATCCTATATTGATAAATTTCAAAAACAATACGGTCAAGCCAGTATTAATGCAAAATATTTTCCAGTATTAAAAAAAGATAACTTGACCACTGAGGTGCATTTTGGCGACGAAAGTGAACTTTCTGGAAAACACAGCAGCTTTGATGACGATATTGATGATTTTGACAGCCAATTCTCGTCTTTAGAAAACAGCATGGATGATAATTTTGGAGGTGAAGATGAATTTGGTGGCGACAGTTTACAATCGTACTCATCAGTTTATATAACCACCAATGATGCGTTATTTAATAAACCTTATTTTTTAGTTGTCGATTATGATATTGCTCCTGACGGCTCACGCAGAGATTTTGTGCCAAGACAAACCATGGGCGTAATTAACAAGGGGTTATACGAGCTGTCTTTATCTACTTTGCCACAGCCTAAATTTAAGGGCGAAAATATTCATTTTGTTAACCGTACTTTCCTAGGCATAGCCAACTATGACATTTTCAGAATACGTCGTGATTATGGGGTCTTATATAGAAAAGTCCGCCGCTTGGTCAACAAGCTAAAAACAAGCAACACCCCACAAGACAAGTATCAATATGCACAGATTTTAATGAATTTCACCTGGCTAAAACCGAAAGTAGGTCAAGTAGATAGTCTACTAAAAAATGCCGCTCAGGAAGGTCATAGCGAAGCCCAGTTTGAGTATGGTTTAAAACTCTATCGTGAGCAAAAAGACCTACAGCAAGCCATATACTGGATCGCTAGAGCGAGTAAAGAGGGGCTTTCTCAGGCGGAATATCGCTTAGGCAGGATTTTGCTTGATAGTCCCTGGGTTATTCATGATGAAGAAAAAGCCCTATTCTGGTTAAATTCAGCAGCAGAGAAAAAACATCTCGCAGCGATCCGCAAAGTGGCAGAATTAAAGCTTCTGGCAAAAGATCAATCTTTGCATGACGTCAATGGAGCAATGAAGTATTTAGAACAAATAGCCGAAAGCCAGGATGAAAACCCACAATTTCATTATTTGAAAGCCATAGCCTATAATAATATGCAACCCAGACAACTGTCGAAATCTGTTACCCTTATTCGTGAGGCAATCGATTTAGGGGAAGATTACAACTGGGACGTAACAGAGTGGCAGCAATTACTGATTAAATGGACATCTAGCGGCACAGTAACAGTTCAGGATTTATAATATTTTAATTAAATTAAACAGAAGATAAACTCAAGAGGTAATAATGCCAAGGCCTTTTACATCAGCAATCAACAAATTTCGTACTGGAAATGGATACTCTACATATGATCCTACAGTTTAACTAAATGTCTTATGGCGAGGATCAGAACAAGGTTATATTTAACTTTGATCTGATTGTCTATAAATGCGCGCAGTTCAGACGTTTTGTATTTTAGGGCATGCGCATTTTATGCATGAACTTCCAACCCGGATAAACCAGAGCATGGCCACGCACTGGCATGTTATTAGCCTCAGCCCAAGTCATTACTTTATCAACCTTATCGGCCATGCGTTCTTTTTGCTTGTACTTGAGACTTATGCCAAAACCGATCTGATTGAAAAAATTTTTGAGCAAAGGCTTTAACTTACCAAACTTCTTGGCTGAGATAACACCGCTAAAGGTGAAGGAATAGCGTCTTAACCGAACATCCACCTTAGCCCCTTCTAGCGCTTCTCCTTCAGCGTCGATGATCTGAATAGAGAGGTCAGACTTGCGTATTTTATCAATACGTTTGTCAGCGACTGCTCGCCAGTCTTTTTATTCTGAAGTTTTATGACAATGGATTCAATGCCCAGAATATCAGATTCATCATAAACTTAGGCAAAGGTTGGCTCGGAGAGCACGACTAGGGTAACAAAAGCAAAAAAGAGCTTAGTTGGCATGTTCATATAATTTTCTTATTGACTCGGTAAATGAGATATTCATACGCGCCTATTTGACCAATTAATATCATTCGTGCTTTTCTTATTTTAAAAGGAACGCTGTTAAGTTGCTTATATTCTGCCTTTATTTTATTTGTAATCATTGTTTTTATTATATGTATCGGCTCAAGAATTAAAGTTACCTTGACACACATAGTAATTACCAATTATTATTGGACAGACCAATTGTTGAGTTCCTGTACCATGTAATATTTTTGTCGTATAGGTCTAATTCGTCTGCCTTTTGAATGATTATGGCTAAATATAAGGAAAAAACAAACAATGCATAAAAGTACAAAATACAAGCTAACAAAAGTCAGTTTAATTGCAGGATTATCCTCGCTAATTTTTGCTTGTTCTGATGACGCGACTCTAAGCCAAACTACTCAAGTTAGCCAAACAGCAACGGAACAATCTACAACAGAGCGCGTAGTTAACGCCGTTGATAATACAGTTAACGCATCCGCTATTAGACAATCGGCAATAGATGTGGGTATACGCGCCACTGAATGGCAAGTAGCACGTCTTGAAAATTTTGATTATATTCCTGACCAAAAAAGAATTAAACAGATTGCTGATCCAAAAGAGTGGATCCAAGGGGCTTTATATATAGGCTTGTCTCGCTGGGCAGATACGGTTGAAGATCAAAATTTAGTTGAGGTGATGTCACAAATTGCTAAAAATAGCGACTATCAATTAGGCCATCGTCCAGTGCATGGCGATGATCATACCATTGGTCAAATGTACCTTTGGTTAAATGAAAAAACTGATAATAAAGCGACCTATAAAAATATTCAAACAAGCTTTGATAATATTCTTGCAAATAAACCTACTAATAGTTTGGAATTTTTTAAAAGTAAAGAAAAAGGCTTTGAAGGTACCTGTCAAGACCGATGGTGTTGGGCAGACGCTTTGTTTATGGCACCGCGCACTTGGATGCAGCTAAGTACGGCGACTGGTGATCAAAAATACTTTGACTACGCTAACAAAGAATACTGGGCCACGGTTGATTATTTGTTTTCTGACGATTACGACCTGTTCTTCCGTGATAGCCGCTACTTTACCAAGAAAAGTGACAACGGCAGCCATGTGTTTTGGAGTCGTGGTAATGGTTGGGTGTTCGCCGCGCTACCATTAATTATTGAAGAAATTCCAGCAGGGCATAAATCTAAAAAGAAATATTTAGCACTTTATACAAAAATGGCAAAAGCCCTAGTTAAAGTTCAAAACCCCAATGGTTTTTGGCCTGCATCTTTGATGGATGCCGATAAGGTTAAAACCCCTGAGACTAGTGGTACAGCTTTTATTACCTTTGGTTTGGCATGGGGCGTTAACAACGGTGTCATTACTGATCAAGGGACTGTCGACGCGGTTAAAAAAGGTTGGGCGGCACTTGCTTCATCGGTTGACTCCGATGGCATGTTGCATTGGGTACAACAGATTGGTAAATCACCGGATCCGGTAGCGATAAATGATACGCAGTTATACGGTGTAGGTGCGCTATTACTTGCCGCCTCAGAAATGAGTAAGTGGGAAACACCTGAAAAGAAAGTGATGGCTTATGGTCGCTTTGTTCCTGAGCGAGATGATGATTTTACTTGGGAAAACGATAAGGTTGCCTTCCGTGTTTATGGCCCTGCAGGCCCAAAAGAAGGCAGTTTTAGTGGTGTCGACAACTGGTTTAAGAAAGTCGATTATGCAATTATTGATAAATGGTATGCAGCGCACTTAAATGGTATTTCTTATCACAAAAATAAAGGCGAGGGTTATGATCCCTATCACGTGGGAGGTAGTCGAGGTACCGGTGGTAGTGCAATTTGGATCGAAGGAAAGCCTTATGCAGCAAATACATATTCTAGCTATAAAGTTTTAAAAAGTGGCGTTGACGAAGTGGTGTTCTCCTTAGAGTATGAGTGGCAAACGCCATTAGGTCTTGTTGCAGAGAGTAAAACAATTTCTTTAGCACTGGGCGATCAACTTTATCAAGTGAATTCTGTCTTTAGCTTAAATGGTAAGCCAACTGCTTTACCTATTGCGATAGGTGTTTCCACCCATGATGAAAATGCCAATGTTTCGTTCAGTAAAGCCACTGGCAGAATTTCTGCCTGGGAAACCATTGACCAATTAGGTGTTGGTACTGCGGCTTTAGTTGAGCCGAGTATTATCACCGATATTCAACATTTACCCAGTGAAAACAAAGACGAAAGCCATATTTGGATTTTTACCAATTCTGACGCCCAAGGCAAACTTTCATATCGCGCAGGCTTTGCTTGGCAGGCTGCTGGCGAGATAATAGACAATAATGCATGGCAATCATATTTAGATAATTTATAGACAAAATATAAAATTAATTTTTTGGAGAAAATATTATGGAATTAAGATTTTCAGCAGACAATATCCGTTATAAGCGGATGACTAGTGATGAATTACGTGAAAGCTATTTGGTTAATGATTTATACACAGCTGACGAAGTGCCGATGACATATTCAGACATCGACCGTGGCGTGATTGCCTCAGCAGTGCCTGTGACTAAAGTACTAACCTTGCCTATTCATAAAGAGCTGGCCTGTGATTATTTCACTCAGCGCCGTGAAGTGGGCGTATTAAACATTGGTGGCGCAGGCAAAATTACCGTTAATGGTACGGCCTATAACTTGGCCTTCGAAGATGCATTGTACATCGGACGTGGTAATGAAGAGATCACGTTTGAAAGTAGTGATGCGACTAAGCCAGCAAAATTTTATATCGTCAGTTATCCCGCCCATACCAGCTACCCAACTAAGCTGGTAACGAAAGATATGGCAAATAAGATTGAAATGGGTTCGTTGGAAACGGCAAATAAACGCGTGATTTATCAGCCTATTCGTCCAGGTATTGTTGAAAGTTGTCAAATAGTGATGGGCTTTACCAGTTTATCTGAGGGTAGTGTCTGGAATACTATGCCGCCACATACTCATCGACGTCGCAGCGAATATTATATGTATTACAACTTACCTGAAGACAATGTGGTTTTTCATATGATGGGCGAGGTCGATAATATTCGCCCATTAATTATGAAAACTGGCGAAGTGGCGCTGTCTCCTAGCTGGTCAATTCATAGTGGCGCCGGTACTTCAGCGTATACTTTTTGTTGGTCTATGGGTGGTGAGAACCAAGAATTCACCGATATGGATCATTTAAAGATAAGTGACCTTAAATAGTAGATAGTAGTTAATAGGTAGCAGGTAATAGGAATTTAATATAGAGATGAATATGAATAAGTTATTTGATTTAACAGGAAAAGTAGCGGTTATTACCGGTGCTAGTCGTGGCTTAGGGCAGGGCATGGCCATAGGTCTTGCTCAGGCTGGTGCCACTATTATTGCCGTTGCTTCAAAGGCAGAAAATGCTGCTGACACCGTTGTAAAAATCAAAGCCTTAGGTGGTAAAGCGGTAGCACTAGGTTGTCAGCAAGATGATGCTGAACAGGTAAAGCAGTTGGTAATAGATAGTATTGCAGCATTTGGTCAGGTTGATATTTTGGTCAATAACGCCGGTACCATACGTCGTGCACCTGCAGAGGAATTTAGCGATGAAGATTGGAATGCGGTGATGGAAACCAATATCAATGGCGTGTTTAGGTTATCACGCGGTCTTGGTAAACATATGTTAGAACGCGGTAGTGGCAAAATTGTCAATATTGCATCCTTACTTAGTTTCTCCGGTGGTATTACTGTGCCAGCATACGCCGCCAGTAAAGGTGCCGTAATGCAGTTAACCAAGGCACTGGCCAATGAGTGGGCAGCAAAAGGTTTACAAATCAATGCGATTGCTCCTGGATATTTTGCTACCGACAATACCACAGCACTTCGCGCCGACGCAGAGCGCAACGCTTCAATTTCAGCCCGTATACCAGCAGGACGATGGGGTAACCCAGAAGACTTAGCTGGTGCAGCGGTGTTCCTAGCATCAAAAGCGTCTGATTATGTTAATGGTCACATTATGCTGGTAGATGGTGGCTGGATGGCTCGTTAAGAGCCTTTGTTAATAGCTTCTTATTCAATAGGTATAATTCAATAAGAAGCTGCTGAGTAACTTTATTAGCTGGCAACGAGATCCCGAAACAAGTTCGTGAAGACGCTGCGGCTGTCATGCTGATACTGAAATAAATTCAGCATGACGGTTTCAGCACCTCTACAAAGTTACTACTACGACGGGTTACGCTCTTACGAGCTAACCCATCCTACCGTAGGATGGATAGCCAAAGGCGTAACCCGTCATAATATTTAACTTCCCCTGTTACTTAAATATGTTTAGTTACAATTGTCAATGCAAACGAGGCTGCTAGCTTGAAGGCAAAAACCAAAAGACTAGAAATAGAGTTTGATTAAGAATACAACGAACATAGGAGTAAATAATAGGATGATCAAAATGACTAAAGCCACGATGATATTTCTGATGATTCTCCTCACGTCAGGTGTAATGGCACAGGATTTTACGGTCGACATGTTGCGGGTATGGCCATCAGGGGATATTCCTTTCAACAAGGATGTGATAGAGCTGGGAGAACTGTTAGATGAAGAGAATAAGCGCTTTCGTCAGGTTTCGAACCCTGTTATGTTTGTTTATAGAAAAAAAGGTGTCACCAAAGCAGGGCCTGCATTGTTGTACACACCAGGAGGAGGGTATAAACATGTTACTACAGGTGTAGATAGAGGAGTAGCCTATGCAAGATTATTTTTTAAAATGGGCTTTACTACCGTTGTTGTTTTGAAATACAGGTTACCTGATGGGAGAATAGTCAATGAACCGCACAAAGTGCCATTATGTGATGCTCAAATGGCTTTGGCTACCATGCATCGAAAAGCTGATGATTGGTATATCGATAGATCAAAAGTTGGTGTAAAAGGAGCCTCAGCAGGAGGGCATTTGATTGCTTCTCTCAATAATTCCAATGATCAAATTGTTGCTCCAGGTGTTAAGAGGGATGAATTGGTTCAAGCCTTTTCCATTCTCAGAGTACCAGTGATATCTTTCAAGTAACCTTACGAACATAAAGGGTCACATAACAATTTACTAGGCGATAGAAGTGATGATTCAAAACTTATTGAGTTCTACTCTATGGAAACTAGAGTGACTAAAAATACGCCACCTACCTTTTTAGTTTTTGCTACAGATGATACATCGGTCCCTTACCAAAATAGCGAGATGTATATCGAAGAGCTTAAGAAAAATAAGATCAAGTTCGATTTTGTTAAGCTCGGAAAAGGGGGGCATGGCTTTGGATTAAATCGTAAAAAAGTAGACAAAGATTGGATTCCAACTCTTC
This sequence comes from uncultured Colwellia sp., assembly GCA_913049915.1. Classification (GTDB taxonomy): domain Bacteria; phylum Pseudomonadota; class Gammaproteobacteria; order Enterobacterales; family Alteromonadaceae; genus Colwellia. The sequence continues at coordinate 1,126 of CAJWZC010000009.1, read as the reverse complement.
AGGAATTTGTTTATTCAATAGTTGGCAAGCCTGCAGGCGTAAGTTAGACCACTGTAGTGACTACTGGAAGTGCTGATAAAGTAGTCAATTTACCGTAAATCCAACCCTAACAGGGTTACTTTAAATAGAAGACCTATGAAGGAAATAACATATACAATCTTCTGCCTGTTAACGGTTAATTATTTAGCGAATAACTTTCTATATAATAGGAGCTATTTACCCGGTGCCAAACGAATACGTTTATTTCGATAGACTGAAAAGTTATCGAAGGTAGCGTATACACTGGTATAGTTACCATTTTCATCTCTAGGCGCATACTTTGGACTACTGCCACCATGAAAAGTGCTAAATAGCATTTGACTGATCGCAGCATTTTCTTTATCAGCATGAAGACGAATATTATCTAAACGTTCAATCAGTACACCATCAACATAAAGGTGTACAAATCCGTCAGCTGTTTCTGCATGACTGTTAATTTTCACATGTAAGCTTACCGCATAAAAACGTTGATGACTGAACGAAAATGGCGCGACAACCTTGCCATGTGCACCATATTCCCTAGGCTTGTCTTGATGATAAACATAGGTGGTTAAGTTACCTTTTTCCTTAAAGGTAGCCCGCGCTGACCAACCTGCAGGCTGCATAGCCTTACCGCCAGTTATTGGTTTGGCTGGGCCTAGGCCATGGAGCTTTCCACTTTTGACAAATTGAAAGCCTGATTCAAATCTCACATCATAGTTTAACGAATATTCATCACCTGATTCCCCCAGCGGGATGCGAGCTGTTATTCGTTCACTACCACGATGAAAGCCTTGATATTGAGCACGAAGCCCAGTACTGCCGTTTACCCCTTCACCAGATACTAGCGCTAGATTCTTGTCTTTCAATAGTATTGTGGCGATAACTGTGGAGGCTCCATGGTCGAAGTCCTCGTTCATTACCGGTTTGGAGAGTAAATTCGTCAGCTCATTGGTATTAGTCTTATCACTGGCGCTCTTAACACCATTGTGACTGACACAGCCGCTAGCAACTATTATCAGCAGGCCCAGCAGGGCTTTTCTTAGCAGACAATTAGGTAGCAGGTCTTTATGTAGCAGGGTATTAGTTAGCAAAGCTTTATTTAGCA
>CAJWZC010000008.1 GCA_913049915.1 uncultured Colwellia sp. | reverse complement strand
GTCCAATCGAGCATGGGCGCAACGGAGAGTTTATGTGAAATCATAATAAAATGTCTTTTAGAAACTGAATAGAGTGAATCGACGATAACATCTCAATTATAATTTAATTCTGATAAGTAAACAAAGCTATTACGTCATTGTAATTATTAAAACGAGTAAGTTATAAGATATTACTAAGCAAGAGTTAACAACATACACAATCAAGTTTTACTTTGGTAGAATATGAATAATTCAAAGGAGAGTACTTTCATGGCAAATTATGTCGTAGGTCACAAAATACCTGATTCAGACTCAATCTGTTCAGCTATCGCATTATCATACTTAAAAACTACCTTAGGCGAGCATACAGTCCCTGCTCGCTTAGGTGAATTGACACCAGAGACTATGTTTATCCTTGATAAATTTGGTTTTGAACAACCAGAGCTTAAAACGAGCTATGCAGGAGAGGGAGTATATATTGTAGATCATAGCGATCTTGAACTTGCACCTGACGATATCGATCAGGCTACAATTTTAGGTATTATTGATCATCATAAACTTGGTGACTTAACTACTTCTACACCCCTTGAAATATGGGTTCGTCCTGTAGGTTGTACTAATACAATTATAAAAATGATGTATGATTTTAATAATGTAGAGATCCCTAAAGATATTGCTGGTGCGATGTTATGCGCTATTTTAAGCGATACGGTTATTTTTAAATCACCAACATGTACTACTGCAGATATTAAATGTGTAGAAGCATTAGCAGAGATTGCAGGTATTGAAGACTTCAAAGAACTTGGCATGGACATGTTCAGAGTAAAATCTGCAGTTCAAGGTACTCCAATTCGAGATCTAGTAAAACGAGATTTTAAAGATTTCAATATGAATGGTTATAAAGTTGGCATTGGTCAGCTTGAAGTGATTGATTTAGCTGTTTTTGATGATATCAAAGATGAACTATATGCTGACATCGCTGAACTAAAAGCCGAAGGTGGGCGTCACAGTGTTTTCTTACTCTTGACTGATATCATGAAAGAGGGCTCTGAACTTCTTATTGCTAGTGATAGTGATACATTAGCTGAACAAGCATTTGGAGTTGCACCAAATGAGGGTAAAGCTTGGTTAGGTGGTGTGTTAAGTCGTAAAAAACAAGTAGTCCCACCGCTACAAGAAATTTTCCTTAAGTAGCTATTTAATGAAAATAATAAAAAACCCAGCAGTTGCTGGGTTTTTTATTACGGTTATTAAATATTACACACGTTCAAATACTGTTGCGATACCCTGACCTAAGCCGATACACATAGTAGCTAAACCAATGTTAACATCTTGACCTTCCATTAAGTTAATCAGCGTACCTGAGATACGTGAACCTGAGCAACCTAAAGGATGACCAAGCGCAATAGCTCCGCCATTTAAGTTAATCTGGTCCATTTTATCTTCTACTTTTAACGAGCGAACACAAGATAATGCTTGTGCAGCAAAAGCTTCGTTAAACTCAAACAACTCAATATCTTGAATTGATAGGCTGGCACGTTTTAAAGCTTTCTTAGTTGCAGGAACAGGACCAAAGCCCATAGTAGCAGGATCACAACCGGCAACGGCCATACCACGAATTTTAACGCGAGGTGTCAAGCCTAATTCTTTTGCTTTAGCTGCAGACATAACTAACATTGCTGAAGCGCCATCTGATAATGCTGAAGAAGTACCTGCAGTTACCGTACCATTTATAGGATCAAACACTGGACGTAATGCTGATAAGCTTTCTGCCGTTGTTTCGGGACGAATTACTTCATCATGTTCAACTAAGGTTAGTGCGCCTGTAGCGTCGTGCCCTTGTGTAGCAACAATTTCATTATCCCATCGACCAGCTAAATGCGCTTCATGCGCTTTTTGATGCGAACGTGCACCAAAAGCATCTTGCATTTCACGTGTAATGCCGTGCTGTTTACCTAATAATTCAGCTGTTAAACCCATATTTCCTGATGCTAAGGCAATATGTTTATTCAGTGCAGGATCAAAGTCAACGTCATACATCATAGGTACATGACCCATGTGCTCAACACCGCCAATAAGGAATACATCGCCTTGCCCTGACATAATGCTGGTACTTGCTTGATGCAACGCTTCCATAGAAGAACCACATAAGCGGTTAACCGTTACGCCACCAATAGATTTAGGTAAGCCAGCAAGTAAAGATGCATTACGAGCAATATTAAAGCCTTGCTCTTTAGTTTGTTTTACACAGCCCCAAATGACATCTTCAATGTCTTCTGGGTTTAAGGCTGGGTTACGTACTAATATTTGTTTCATTAAATGTGCTGATAATGCTTCAGCACGTACATTGCGAAAAACACCGGCCTTAGAGCGACCCATTGGAGTTCGTATACAGTCTACAATTACAACTTCGTTCATTTTATTCTCCTCGGCTTAAGCTGATTTAACATCAGTAGTGAAATAAGATTTACCTGATTTTGCCATTTCACGCAGCCCATCAGTTACTTGATAAATTTCACCTAAATCAGCATATTTATCAGCCATTGCGATGAAGTTATTTAAACCAAGTGTTTCTAAATAGCGAATTGCACCACCTCTAAATGGTGGAAAACCAACACCGTAGATTAAGCCCATATCTGCTTCTGCTGAGGTATCAACAACACCTTCTTCTAAACAACGAACTACTTCATTAACCATAGGGATCATCATGCGAGCAATAATTTCTTCACTGCTGAAATCTTTTTTATCAGCGCAATGTTGACCAAGTAATTCGTAAGCTACCGGAGCTGGAACTTTCATTGGACGACCACGTTTGTCCTTTATGTGATCATAAAAGCCTTTGCCATTTTTCTGGCCTAAACGGTCATTAGCATACAAAGTACTTACTGGATCATTATCAATTTTTGTCATACGGGTAGGGAAACCGGCAGACATAACACCAGTACAGTGATCAGCAGTATCAACACCAACAACATCAAGTAGATATGCTGGGCCCATTGGCCAACCAAATTGTTTTTCCATGACTTTATCGATAGCGGTAAAGTCAGCACCTTCAAGTACTAACTGACTAAAGCCAGCAAAGTATGGGAACAAAACACGGTTAACATAAAAACCAGGGCAGTCATTAACAACAATTGGAGACTTACCCATTTTCGCGGCATAAGCAACAACAGCAGCTACTGTTTCATCTGAGGTATCTTTACCACGAATTACTTCAACTAAAGGCATTTTGTTAACTGGGTTGAAAAAGTGCATGCCACAGAAGTTTTGTGGACGTTTTACACTTTGTGCTAATAAATCAATTGAAATAGTTGAAGTATTTGAAGTAAGAATAGCATCTTCACTAATCACAGCTTCAACTTCAGCTAAAACCATGCCTTTAATTTTAGGATTTTCAACAACAGCTTCAACAACAATATCTACATCTTTAACGCTGTCATAACTCAAGCTTGGCGTAATACTATTTAACACACCCGCCATTTTCTTAGCATTCATACGACCGCGATCAACTTGCTTAGTTAATATACCTGCAGCAGTTGATAAACCAAGGTCAAGCGCAGCATCATTAATATCTTTCATAATTATCGGCGTGCCTTTATAAGCTGATTGATAGGCAATACCACCACCCATAATACCAGCACCTAATACAGCAGCTTTATTGACAACTTTTGTTGCAAGTTTACCTGCTTTTTTAGCTTTTCCTTTAATCACTTGGTCTGCCATAAACAAACCAATTTGCGCCGTTGCCACATCAGTTTTTGCTAATTTGGCAAAACCTGCATTTTCAGCAGCCATTGCACCAGTGCGATCTAAGCCCGCAGCTGCAATTAGTGTATTTATCATCACCATTGGTGCTGGATAATGCTTGCCTGCTTTAGCGGCAATCATACCCTTACACGTTGTTGATGACATGATCAGTTCTGTAGGAGACAAATTTAATGGCTCTAATTTAGCTTGACGTTTCGTACGCCAGTCGAGTTTTCCATTAATTGCTAATTTAAGCATACTAATAGCAGCAGTGCGTAAATTTTCTGGCTCAACAACCGCGTCAAGAACACCTTGTGCAAGTGCCGCTGCCGGCTTAAATGCTTTACCTGTAGACATCCAAGTTGCTGCATTATCGAAACCAATAATACGCGGAAGCCTAACAGTACCACCAAAACCAGGCATTAATCCTAGTTTAACTTCGGGTAGGCCGATGCTGGTATTTGTATCAGCAACACGATAATCGCATGCTAAAGTCATTTCACAACCACCGCCTAACGCGATGCCATTAATAGCGGCTATAGTAGGTAATTGAATATCTTCGAATGAGTCGAAAACATCAGATGCCTTTTTTGTCCAAGCTGTTAATGTATCTTCTGGCTGATTAAATGACGTCAAAAACTCAGTGATGTCTGCGCCAACAATAAATGTTGATTTTCCAGACGTTACCATTACGCCTTTAGCATCACTGCAGTTATTAATTGCTGTAACTACAGCTATATATTCTTCAAAAGTTGCTTGATCAAACTTGTTTACTGATCCTTGAGCATCGAACTTAAGTTCTACAATGCCGTCTTCGAGTAATTGGGCTGAAAGGCTGTTGCCTTGATATATCATGCCTAGTCTCCTCATCTGGTTGTGGTTTATTTGAATAATTATTTACGATGATTATTTAATGATCAATCATCGTTGTTTATTCTTTCACTTATAATAGTAGTCGATTGAGTGTGCCTTGAAAAAAAGTTAAATGCAATAAGATTAAAACAAGTGTTTTAATTGTGTGTTTGTTTTATGCTAATAGATATATAAAACAGATATAAAAAAACACTCGACTAATAAATTGGATGAGTGTTTTGATGAGTATAAAATGTATTAAGCGAGGTTTAAATTTACCTGCTCTGAACGTTAGCTTTTTTTCTGAAGAAAGTTGATAAATTCGTCTGATGGCATTGGTTTCGCATAATAGAACCCTTGCACTTCATCACAGCCCAACTCAATTAAACGCTCCTGTTGTTCAATTTCTTCAATCCCTTCAGCAATAACTTTTAGTTGCATTTTTTTACCTAAATTAATGATAGTTTCAGCAATAATTGACTGACCTTCCTTATTAATATCAGTAACAAATGCACGATCTACTTTTAATCGATCAAGAGGAAGTTTTTGTAAGTAGCTCAATGAAGAGTAACCTGTACCAAAGTCATCTAACGCGATACTTATTCCTTGAGCTTTTAACTTGGTTAACGCATCAATGACAATCTGTGGTTCATCCATTAAAATATTTTCAGTGATTTCTAATTCAAGTTTACTCGGCTTAATTTTATGTTGAGTAATGGTATTGATTATATTATGGACAAAACTTTCCTGTCTAAATTGTGGAATAGAGACATTAACTGAAATACTAAGGTCGGCATAGCTTGTTTCGAGCATTTTGAGCTGTTTACATGCTTGGCTGATAACCCAGTCTCCAATTTCAACAATTAGACCTGAGTATTCGGCTAAGGGAATAAAAACAGCAGGAGAAACAAATTTTCCATCTGCAGTACGCCAGCGTAGTAAAGCTTCAGCACCAATGACTTTGCCTGTCGTTAATGATAATTGTGGCTGATACCAAAGCTCAAGACAGTTATTTGAAAAATCATTACGCAGTTGGCGAATCATGTTTAGACGCCATTGCATTTGATCTTCTATATCCGAATGATAATACGCAAAATGCTCTAAACGATTCTTTTTGGCTATATTCAACGCAATATTAATTTGGTTTAGCACTTGTACGCCACTGCTTTTGGCATGTTCTTTAGTACATAAGCCAAAGCAAGCATTAATGGGGAGATGTTGTTCACCCGCTCTAAAAGGTTGGTGAAATAAAGCCATTAAACTTTCAGGAGTTAAACAATCAGCAGGACCAATGATACCAAAAACATCTGCACTAACACGGGCAAATTGACATTCATGATCGATACTTTGCATTCGTTGGCCTACAGCCGAGAGTAGCTTATTACCAATATCTTGTCCTAATGCATCGTTGATATCACTGAAGTGATTTATATCAATTAAAGCTGCAACCTGGTTTTTAAAATCATTTTGAGCGAAATCATCAAGTAAGCGAACAAATTCTAGACGATTTGGTAAGTTGGTTAACGAATCTTTATAGGCTGCATTGGTGAGCTTCTTAAATAGGTGTACATTTTCATATCCAACAGCCACTCCGGTTAAAAATACATTCATTAGTTGAGTTTGTATTTCGGTGAGCGTAGTAGAAAGCCTGACATGGATAACTGCGCGGTAATCACCTTTAGCAACATACAGATTTAGGTTATCATCGAGGTATTCATGTTTTTGTTGTAAGAAGCAAGCTTTTACCTGTTTGCTTACTTGCTTATTCTGTAATTGATTAAGTTTTTGATTAATTAAGTTTTCATCAAAGCCTATTTGCGCGAGTACATAAAAACTTAAGTCATCAATATTATCAATAATACCTTGACCTCGGGCGCAAAAAACAGCGGATATTTCACCACCTATCAGGGTCTTTAATTGTAATAAAACACCTTGGCTGTATTTAGAAAGAGAATGTTGTGACGATAATTCAGTAGCACCTGAAACTATTTTCTCAAGACCTAGGCGATTCTCATTGACGGTAGCTATTTGTTGAAAAGATCGAATTGCAGCAAAAACGGTAGTTACGAGTTTACGACGCGTGAGCTCAGTCTTTGTTTTATAATCATTAATATCATATTCTTTAATAACACTTTCTTCGGGAGCATAACCAGGTTGTCCGGTACGTAAAACAATACGAATATCCTTTCGCTGTAATGTTTCTCTTATATGTTTTACAACATTTAGGCCTGCATCATCAGTTTCCATAACAACGTCTAGCAATACCAATACAATGTCATCATGCTCTTCAATTAGTCGGCATGCATCTTTACCAGAATAGGCATGTAAGTATTCAAGACGGCGACTTAATACGACAAGATCGGATAATGCTAATTGAGTAACTGAATGAATCTCAGGATCATCATCAACAATTAGAACTTGCCAAGTTTCGTTATTGCTACAGGCTAAAATCTCGTCTTCATCACTATCATCGATAAATAAAAAGTCATCGTGTGAATTTTCAGATACTTGCATACTGCCCTCATAACTAAACGTATTTGATCTAAATATACATAGTTAAAATTGAAATTTAATTTATTTAGTATAACTATAACCTAATACTTCTTTTTTACACCATTGAGCAGGATAATAAAAGCCTGTTAGTAATATTTTATTAGATTTATTTAACTTGTTTATATTAAATTAAATTTAACCTTATGTTGTTGGTGTTCGTATGTGTTTTATCATATTGTACTAAACTGTTTAGTCTTAAGTATCAAGTAAATATTCTACTTGATTTTAGTGATACTGAAATGGAGTAAGTAAAGTGAGTAAAGAAAAATCAGAAGTTGTGGTTCTTGAAAATGATGCTAAAAAAGAAGGTGATGATACTGTAATAGTGAATAGTAATAAATCAACTCAAAACTTAGCAGAGTCAGGCGTTTCTCAGTACTTTTTGAAACTTGCTAAAAGGTTTGTTATAGACGGTGCTTTATTACCGGAAGATAAACAAATGCTAATTGAAGACCGAACCGTGAAGCGAGCAAGGTTAAGTCAATTACGTAAGCAACAAAATATTGAAAATATTATGCAAAAAACGTTAAGTTATTGTGCTGACTTTGAGCTAGAACAAAGAACAGATAATGACTGGTTGACTCGATATATAGCTCTATCTGAAGAGATAAGCAACCCTACGATGCAAGACTTATGGGCAAAAATATTAGCTGGTGAACTCACTAAACCAGGCTCTTTTTCATTTAAAGCGTTAAAGGTTTTCCGAGACATGAGTATTTATGATGCAAAATTGTTAGCTAAAGCTTCCTCGTTAGCGATAAAGGAACCGAATAAAAAGGGTATCCGCCTAGTGAGTGGTGTATATCAACAGCCAGGTATACTCAACTTTTTTTCAAAGCAGCGACAACAATTTTGTAACTTAAGTAACTTTGGTTTAAATTACGCTGATTTGTTAGCTTTAGCTGAAAATCATCTTATCTATCTACAAGAAAGTGAGTCGAGTTTAATAGGTCAGGGAGAAGTTCTTCAGTTTAATTATAATGGTTTATCATTAAAGTTAACGGCTAAAAAAGAAAATGTAAGTATTCAATTTTATAAATTTACTCCAATAGGCGCCGAACTTGCACATTTGATCACTGATAACAATAATGAAGAATTTTTCGAATATTTAAAAAGTAAGCTAAATTATTACTTTTTAATAGATAGTGACTAGTTAAAATTTATTAAGACGATCTGTATGCCAAGTTGCTCTAGTTTGAGTGATATTTGCATGCATAAGATAATTTACTAATGTTATATTATATCAATTGTGATATTATCTCATTTAAAAGGTCGTAATTAATCTTTTAAATGCAACTTAACTCACAATCTCGGAATAATCATGTTAGATAAAATAGGTATCACAGCAACTTCTTTATGTGCATTACATTGCATATTACTACCTATATTATTACCTATGCTACCGTTATTAGGATTAAGCTTTTTAGCTGATCACGCGTGGGAACATGTTTTTCTTCTAATGACTGCTGCTCTGGGTACCATCGCTTTATTCTCTGGATTCAAACGCTATCACAAACGTCTTTATCCATTTTATTTGCTTTATTTAGGAGTTGCCCTGTATTGGATAAAGCATGACTTTTCTCCTGAATACGAAATGTACTTCATCTTTGGTGGAGCGAGCCTTATTATCGCGGCTCACTTCATTAATATAAAACTGTGCAATAATTGCAAGCAATGTGATGATAATCTTTGTACAAGCGAAGCTCAGTAACTAAATTAAGCTTTGAGTATTAAGCTCTTAATCACCAAATTCTTTTAATTTTCTTGTTAAGGTATTCCTTCCCCAGCCTAGTTTCTTTGCGGCTTCTTGTTTATGACCTTGAGTAAATATTAGCGCCCGATCAAGCATTATTTTTTCAAACTCAATTTGAGCGTAATCTAGAATAGCTTCTTTCCCCTTTACTAACTCTTGATCCATCCAAGTACTAAGTACTTCTTGCCAAGCATTAGAATCATGTTTTAGAGGTGTAGATTTCTCGGTCAATTCATTAGGTAAATCTTCAATAAGAATTTCCTGACCACTTGCCATTACCGTTAAGAATCGACAAATATTCTCTAATTGTCTAACATTTCCAGGCCAAAGGCAGTTGTTCAAGAAGTTACTAGCTTTTTTACTTAATGTTTTAATCTCTACGCTAAGCTCATTAGCTGCTTGCGCTAAGAAGTGCTGACTCAGCTGTGCTATATCTTCCTTACGTTCTCTAAGACTAGGTAAGTGAATGCGAATGACGTTGAGGCGATGAAATAAATCTTCTCTAAATTCACCCTTATTCACACGATCTTCAAGATTTTGATGAGTAGCAGCAATTATACGTACATCAACTTGCACAGGTAGATGCCCACCTACACGATAAACTTGGCCATCAGAAAGTACACGCAATAGGCGAGTTTGGATATCTAATGGCATATCTCCAATTTCATCTAAAAATAAAGTTCCTCCATGTGCTTGCTCAAATCGACCTTGTCGAACAGCATTAGCACCAGTAAAAGCACCTTTTTCGTGGCCAAATAATTCAGATTCAATAAGATCTTTTGGAATAGCAGCCATATTAAGTGGAATAAAAGGTTCATTAACACGCGGACTGTGAGAATGCAGCGCTTGGGCAACTAATTCCTTACCCGTACCTGATTCTCCATTAATCAAAACACTAATACTAGAACGTGATAGACGGCCAATAGCTCGAAATACTTCTTGCATCGCGGGTGCTTCACCAATCAAACCGACTGCTAGAGGAGTATTAGGTTGTTGTTTGTTTTTTTCATTTTGTTCTCTAGCATGAGTGAGAGCACGTTTACTCAGATTGATGGCTTCATCAATATCAAATGGCTTAGGTAAATATTCAAAAGCACCTCCTTGATAAGCGTTAACTGCACTGTCTAAATCAGAGTGAGCAGTCATAATTATCACAGGGATATGATTGTGATATTTTCTTAATTTCTTTAATAGCTCCATACCATCTATATTTGGCATACGAATATCTGAAATAATTACTTCTGGCTGTCCATGATCTAATGCAATCAATAAATTTTCAGCGCTTTCAAAAGCGGCGCAACTGATATTTGAATTGGCGAAGGCTTTCTCAAGTACCCATCTAATTGAGCTATCGTCGTCAACTATCCACACTTGTTCTGTGATCATAATTCATTCTCTTGTGATAAATGTGCTTGATGTAAGGGTTGCTGTGTTAATGGTAGCAAAATTGTAAATTCAGTATGACCAGGCCTGCTATGGCACGATAGTTTACCGTTATGCTGGTTTATTAAGGTTTGTGAAATAGATAAACCTAAGCCAGTTCCGTTAGATCGTCCCGATACCATGGGATAAAAAAGTGTATCTTGTATTTTGCTCGGAATACCTGGGCCGTTATCAATGATACAAATTTGCACCGCTAATTTTATGCGTCTACCATGAATCGTCTTATTGCTAGCAATACGGGTTCTTAGTGTTATTTTGTGTTTATTATCAATGGCTTGTATGGCATTATTGACAACATTAAGTACTGCTTGTTGTAGTTTTTCTTGATCACATTCAACAGCGGGTAGTGAAGGATCATAATCACGTAACAGATTAACTTTTTGTCCATTTGAATAACTAACTAGCTGGCATACCTTCTCGAGTATCCCGTGGATATTCTGAGCTTGCATCTGTGGTAGTTGGTTAGGACCAAGTAGTCGGTCAACTAAATTAGTCAATCTGTCAGCTTGTTCGATAATCATATTGGTATATTCTTGTTGCTCATTGCTTAATTCTTTACTAAGTAATTGTGCTGCTCCTCGAAGACCACCTAAAGGATTTTTGATTTCGTGAGCCAGTCCTTTAATAAGATCACGTGCAGCAAGCCACTGCTGATGCTGAAAAACTTCTAAGCTTATTTGTTTTTGTTGATCTATTTGTTTGAACTCAAGTAATACATGGGGAGTTCTTTCAAACTCGACTGAAGAGGCTGTTACTTCGGCAGTAAATCGGTGACTTTCATTTAGCTCTATTACAATATCGCTGTCGGTAAACTCTTGACCAGTGGCAAGCAGTTGCTTTAAACGAGCGCTATTGATACTTGTATTAGCAAAAATAATTTCAGATTCAGTGTTATATAAACGATACAGGCTTTTGTTCAATAATGCTTCAGCAGCAGAGTTTACGTAAACGATGAGGAGTTTATCATTGAGAATAATTACTGCGGTGACCAACTGGTTAGAGAGTGATTGCTGGTAAGATAACTTGTGATCTTGTATATAACTACGGCTATGCATAAAAATCCTTAGGCAGATAACTTTATGCACTGTTTTGGTGCGTAAAGTGCGAGTTTACTAAAGAAAAGTTTTATTTGCGGTGTTATTTTTATAGGCTTCAAAGTACTAAGTTCTTTTATATCTCTTTATTAATAAAGGATTAAAGTCATTAGTACTAACTTAGTTTGTTGAAGCTCTATGCATATAAAACGTTACTGATGTAGATGATGCAATAACCTTGCCTTCTTCATCAAGTAGTAACATTTTTATTGTATGCTCACCTCTATTAATATCTCTTAGAGAAAACATAGAGTGTGTTTGTGGTTTGTTATGAGGTTTTCCGTCAAGCAGTAATTGCACTTCTAAACCGGTTTTAAATCGTGGTTTGATACCACCACTAATGTATATTGAACCAGTATTATCGCGTATGGTGGCATTATTTTTAGGTGTGTTAATTACTATTTCATATTCTTCTAACATTTCTTGAGGTGTGATATCGAGTACTTCAGTATCTATAGAAGTACTTAATTGAATGATATTACCTGGTTTAGTTTTTACTTCTTCGGCATCTGCTCTTGGCGAGTCAGAAAAAACTAATATGTCTTTTTCATTACGCCAGACATAAATTTTAGACGATTTTGGGTGCACAGGAGCAGCTAACGTGATCCCTAAAAGTGTAAGTAGTAATAACTTAATCATAATTCCTTATATTTTCCTATGCTTTCTGTACTCAATGTTACAGTATTCCATAGCTTATGCTAATTTAAGTATATAGTGATACTTTAGACAAAAAAATGTTTTTTTTATTTTTCTATTAATAAATGACTTTATGTCGTGAAATGTGAGTGATTAGTGTTTTTCTTTTCACTTAGAATATAAAAAAGCCCACCGAAGTGAGCTTTTTATTAAGTGCGAAGAGCTTCAAATAGAGACTAAGTGATATTAAACGCTGTAGTACATCGCAAATTCTACCGGGTGAGTAGAGGAGTTTAATAACTCAACTTCTTCACGCTTAAGACCAATATAGGCATTGATCATATCTAAGTCCATTACGCCACCAGCAGTTAAAAAATCATTATCAGCTTCTAAACTGTCTAACGCTTCTTCTAATGAAGAACATACTTGTGGAATTGCATCCGCTTCTTCAGCAGGTAAGTCATATAAATCTTTATCCATGGCATCCCCAGGATGGATTTTATTTTTAATTCCGTCAAGACCAGCCATTAACATAGCTGTGAAGCCTAAGTAAGGGTTCATCGTTGGATCAGGGAAACGAACTTCGATACGCATTGCTTTAGGTGAAGGTACAATTGGGATACGAATAGAGGCTGAACGGTTACGTGCAGAGTATGCCAGCATTACTGGTGCTTCGAAACCAGGAACCAAACGTTTGTATGAGTTAGTTGATGCGTTAGTAAAAGCGTTTAATGCTTTAGCATGCTTGATGATGCCACCAATGTAGTAAATAGCCATTTCAGATAAACCACCGTACTTATCACCTGAGAATAAGTTAACGCCATCTTTAGCTAAAGATTGGTGAACATGCATACCAGTACCGTTGTCGCCAACGATTGGCTTAGGCATGAAAGTCGCTGTTTTACCGTATGCGTGAGCAACGTTATGAACAACATACTTATATATTTGTACTTCATCAGCTTTTTTAACCATAGTATTAAAGCGACATGCAATTTCGTTTTGACCTGCAGTTGCTACTTCATGATGATGCGCTTCAACAACTAATCCCATATCCTCCATTACTAAACACATTGCAGAACGCAAATCTTGTGAAGAATCTACTGGTGAAGTTGGAAAATAACCACCTTTAACACCAGGACGATGTCCCATGTTACCTTCTTCATACTCAGTACCTGAGTTCCAAGCAGCTTCTTTATCATCAATTTTGAAGAAAGAACCGCTCATATCAGTATGAAAACGGACGTCGTCAAATACGAAGAACTCTGGCTCAGGACCAATTAATACAGCATCAGCAATGCCAGTAGAACGCATGTACTCTTCAGCGCGATTAGCAACTGAACGAGGGTCACGGCTGTAACCTAACATAGTATCAGGTTCAACGATGTCACAACGGATATTTAGTGTTACTGCATCAGTAAAAGGGTCTAAGACAGCTGTTGATGGATCAGGCATCATTACCATGTCTGATTGATCAATACCTTTCCAACCCTGTATAGATGAACCGTCAAACATTTTGCCGTCTTCAAAAAAATCTTCAGTAACTTGGTGATGAGGAATAGAAATGTGCTGTTCTTTACCTTTTGAATCTGTAAAGCGAAGGTCAATAAATTTGACATCGTGTTCTTTAATTAAATCGAATACTGCTTGTGACATTTTGTGTCTCCAGTGAAGTTAATTTTATAAATTTTTATAAGTTTTTATAAGTTTTTATACATTATTAATGTAAATTGTAAAATAAATAAGGTTATAACGATTAGTTATTACCACTATTCATCTATTATTATTCGTTTAATTAGCTATAATCGTGCCAAGAAAAATCTCGTTGATTAATAAGCTTTTTTATTGTTCTAGTAATTGTTTTTGCACTATTGTAGTGCTCTAATTGCACCACTGCGGTGCGCATGTAAGTATTGTACGAAGCCTACTATAGAATATATTTAGCGACTTGCCCTTAATAATTTATATTTTTTTTGTATTGTTATGTTTAAAATAGCTACCAAGATAACGCTTTACTGTTTTTGAGGTAAGCTCGCTCATGTTAGGCTTATCTATATTTATAAGCTTCTATTAAAAAACATCTAAAAGGTAGGTTTTATGAACAAATTTATGGTTACTATGCTGGTTAAAACTTTTATTATCCTCTTTGCACTATTGTTGCCAACTATTGGTTATGCGGAGGAAGATAAGAGTAAGTGGCAGAAACCAACACCCATCTTTAAGCAAGACTTTGATTGGATAAAGTTGACATCGGATGAATGGCTTAAAGGTGACATCGTCTCCATGTATGATGAGAAATTAGAGTTCGATAGTGATGAGTTAGGTATGCAGACCATCGATTTGGATGATGTTTCGGAGCTACGAAGTAAACAATGGCAAAGCATTAGAATGTTTGATGGAACAATCGCTGAAGGTTACTTAGTACTAAAAGATGGGGAATTATCTTTAGTTAAACATGGTGTAACCATACGTTACGAATTTAGTAATCTTTTATCCATTGCATCCTCAGGTGAAAATGAACGAGATTTATGGGATGGCTATGTTAATTTGGGTATCAATTTACGCGAGGGAAATACGGTTCAATTTGATTATACCTTTTCTGCAGGAATGCAGCGACGAAGCTCAAGTAGTCGCTTTAAAACGGATTACATCGCAGATTATAGTCGCTATCAAGAGCCAGAGACAGAAGAAACAAAAGTTACCGCTGACAGCGAGCGATTAACGTCCTCTTATGATTGGTTTTTTAATCCTAAGATTTACTTTAGAGCTGTAGATTTCGAATACATGGCTGATGAGCTTTTAAACCTTAAATATCGAATCCATTACGGTATTGCATTGGGTTATCATATTATTGATACAAGTCGAACGAGTTGGGATGTTAATCTTGGTCCAAGTTATCAAAAAAGTAAATTCCTTAGCGTTGTTGACGAGGTAAATAATAGTGAAGACTCTTTTGGTGTAACATTAGGGACTGACTTTACCTTTGAAGTCACGAGTGATATCGACTACGATGCATCGTATAGTGTACAAGTGATTGATGAAGCCTCTGGTGGTAATATTCATCACTTCCAAACAGGTATAGAAATTGACCTCACTAACGACTTTGATCTTGATTTGACCTTTTATGCGGATCGTACAGAAAATCCAAAAGAAGATAGTGACGGTAAGGTACCAGAAAAGAATGATTTCCGTTTAGTCGTTGGTTTAAGTTACGATTTTTAATTAATTAATCTATTGCTTATATAAGGCTTGTACCTCATCTAGTACAAGCCTTTTTTAATGTAAGCTAATAGAGAGAGTAACCGAATATAATCTTGTGAATAGATATTTATTATTAGCGATAGCCTTAATTACCTTTATAAGTAAAGGGCAAGAAAATTTAGAGCATACTGAGGTATGGGATCTTCCAACGCCTGTTTTTTTTAAAACAATTTTATTGGCTTAAACTACGTTCAGGAGAGTGGTTAAAAGGTGGTATTATTTCCATGTATGACGATGAATTAGAATTTGATGAGGTTGATACCATCACTTTTGATTGGGATAAGGTAACAGAACTTCGTAGCCGATTTGATCAACAAATACGTTTTGCAAATGGGGAAGTAAAACAAGGTTTCCTCATTGTTAAGGAGCAACACCTTGTTATAGTCAGTAGTGGTAGTGAACAGCATTATCCTTTATAGAACTTCTATCGATCACGTCCTCTTCTTATGTTATAAAAGAGTCGTGGGATGGTAAGGTCAGTTTAGGTATTGATGTTAATATAGGTAACGTTAGTCAACTAGATTACTATGTTAATGCGAGAGTGCAACGAAGAACACCTTTCACCCGGTTTAGTATTGATTTTATTAATAATTATAGTAAATCAACTGTTGATGAAAATCAGACATTTATTACTGATACTAGCCGCTTAACTTCCTATCTCGATTGGTTCTATAGTAGTAAAGTATTCTTTCGAGTGTTCGACTTTGAATGTTTTACCGACTTGTAGCAAAATATTGAATATAGAAACACAATAGGAATTAGCTTGGGCTATCTCTTATTCACAATAAACGTCTACAGTGGGATGTAACCCTCGGACCTAGTTATCAAAAAACAGTGTATTCTAATGCTGCAGACGAAAGTGATCAAAATAGCGGCGTTATTGCCTTAGGTACTTTATATGATTATAGTATTTCAAGTCGTTTAGACCTTATATTTGACTATCAGATACAATTCGTTGAAGAAAACTCAGGTAAACGAAATTCACATTTAAAAACAGGTTTAGAATTTGAATTTCGAGACGATTTCTCGTTAGATTTTACACTTTATATAGACCGAGTCGCTCAGTCTATTACTCCCACTCGATCGTTACCACCAGAATCGAATGATTATAGATTAATACTTAGTCTCGGATATGACTTCTAGCAGAATAATATTTTCTACTATTTAACAACTATTTTTTATGGTTAACCTCGGCATAAGTTAGTGGGTTACAACTGCAAAGTGATATATAACTTTGTTACTACTCACTTTTAGGTAAGCCATAAGTTTAATTTTACTGAACTTGACCACTTAAAAATTTTGCTTTGTAACTACCACAAGAATCGCGGGACATGAATAAAGATAAAATTAAGTCTATGGTTTTGCCTTGTTCAAGTAGTTAGTTTTGCTTATTACCTCGATATTACTTATTTCAGCGACTAAAATGTGGCTTTACTCTTTTGAGGTATCGAGCTTTGAGGTATGATATCGCAAATTATAGCGCTTCTTTATCTTTTGATTATTATATTTATGACTAATAAAATCCAACACCTTCATATCCTAGGTATATGTGGCACCTTCATGGGAGGGCTTGCTGCGATTGCAAAAGAACTAGGCTTTAAAGTTAGTGGCTCTGATGCCAATGTATATCCACCAATGAGTACTCAGTTAGAGCAGTTAGGTATTGAATTAATCTCAGGCTACCAAGTTGATAACTTCTCTGATGATATTGATTTGGTTATTGTTGGTAATGCTATATCCCGTGGCAATAAAATGGTGGAATATATGCTAGACCGCAATATCCCCTATACTTCAGGTCCACAATGGTTACTCGACAATGTGTTAAAAGATCGCTGGGTTCTCGCTGTTTCTGGCACACATGGTAAAACAACGACCAGTAGTATGCTGGCGTGGATTTTAGAATATGCCCATATGTCTCCTGGATTTCTTATTGGGGGGGTACCGCAAAATTTCTCTAGCTCTGCTCGTTTAGGTGATGCACCTTTCTTTGTTATTGAAGCGGATGAATATGACAGTGCATTTTTTGATAAGCGCTCTAAATTTGTGCATTATCGACCGCGTACTTTAGTCATCAATAATTTAGAATTTGATCATGCCGATATTTTTGATGAGCTTAGTGATATTCAAAAACAATTTCATCATCTCATCCGCATGGTACCTAGTAATGGTTTGATTCTATCACCGGCTAATGAGGAAGCCATTAGTGAGACATTAGCTATGGGGTGCTGGACACCAACTGAATTTTATAATGGAAAAGCTAAACAAGTATCTAGAGAGGCTCTTAAGCAAACGTCTCAACTAGAAATGGGCTGGCAAGTTGAAAAATTAAATGTGCAAGGTAGCGAGTTTATCGTTAACTTTAACGGTAAAAAACAAGGTGCTGTTAAGTGGGACCTTATTGGCGATTTTAATATTGATAATGCGGTGATGGCAATAGCTGCTGCGCGTCATGCGGGTGTGCCAAGCTCAGTATCTACCAAAGCATTAGCTGAATTTATCAACACTAAGCGTCGTTTTGAACTGCGTGGCACAGTCAATAATATTAGCGTTTATGATGATTTTGCTCATCACCCAACGGCTATCGAAAAAACATTAGCAGGGGTACGTGCTAAACTTTCACAGCAAGTACAAGCAGGGCGTATCTTTGCAGTATTAGAATTTAGATCTAATACTATGAAGTCAGGTATACACAAAGAATCACTACCACAATCGTTAATTGATGCGGATCGGGTATTTATTTACCAAGATGAGCAAATAACTTGGTCAGTGAGTAACTTAATTAATCAATGTAAGCCACCTTGCCAAGTAGAAGAAAACATTGAAAAATTAGTTGAAGATATCACTCAACAAGCACAAGTGGGCGATATAATTGTTGTTATGAGTAATGGTAGTTTTGCTGGAATTCATGACAAAATATTAAACCGTTTGGCGAATATAACCGTATAAACACCAAATAGGTTTGAATAAAATATTTAAACCTATTTAGCTTAATCAAAATAGTAAAGAGAACCCAGCACAATGACCGTATTAACAATACTTACCGCACCTAACGATAAGCTTATAGACCAAGCATTACCTGTATCTGATGTAAGCAACATTCAGGTGTTAATCGATGACTTACTTGAAACCCTGTACGATACCGAAGATGGTATTGGTTTAGCTGCAACACAAGTTGGCCGTAGTGACGCTGTAGTAGTTATTGATATCTCAGAAAATCGAGATGAACCACTTGTGCTTATAAATCCAGTGATAACTCACGGTGAAGAAACAGCTAAGGGGCAAGAGGGTTGTTTGTCTATACCGGGCTATTATGCTGATGTTGAACGCTTCACTCACGTTACGGTTGAAGCACTAGATCGTGATGGAAAAAAGTTCACTGTTACTAGTGATGAATTTCTTGCGATTGTGATGCAACATGAAATAGACCATTTAAAAGGTAAATTATTTATTGACTATTTATCGCCTCTAAAACAGCAAATGGCACTAAAAAAAGTCAAGAAAACTATTAAAAATGGTTAAGTATAATCAGAGATTAAACTGTAGGTTTGTTAACTAATGATACGAAATTCGAACAAGGTGGTTAAGATGAAAAGTGATTTTAATGGTAAAATAACCCTTGCCATTACAGGTGCTTCGGGTGCTGCTTATGCCTTACGTCTCATTGAATGTTTAATATCAGCAAACTATCAGCTCTATATTTTGTGTTCAAGCGCTGCTCGCATTGTTTTAGATACGGAAGTCGGCGTGAAAATTCCTGGCTCTCCTGATGCAGCCAGTAAATTTCTTACTGAAAAGTATCAAGCTAAAGATAAACAAATTACGGTTTTTGGTAAGGAACAATGGTTCTCTCCCGTTGCTTCAGGATCTTCAGCACCAAAAAGAATGGTTGTTTGCCCGTGTTCTACCGGAACAATGGCAGCTATCTGTCATGGTATGAGCGATAACTTAATTGAGCGTGCTGCCGATGTGGTGATTAAAGAGCGAGGTCAGTTAATTTTAATGGTAAGGGAAACCCCTTATTCAACTTTACATTTACAGAACATGTTAAGTCTCTCTCAACAAGGAGTCACTATTATGCCAGCCTCGCCAGGGTTCTATCATAAAGCCGAGACTATTGAAGAACTTATTGATTTCATGGTGGGACGAGTATTAGATCACCTTAGTATTGAACAGGATATAATGCCACGTTGGGGTTATAACATTTAGACGTTAATTGTGACATTATACTTTTGGACACAAAAAAGCGACATGAGTCGCTTTTTTGTAGATTTAGTACACGTATTAGGTATACAGTTACTTTTATTTACTCATCAAAACTAAACTCTATATAAGCTCTGCCTAATTCACTTTTGAGTGGAATAATAACTACAGGTCCTTTAGCTTTATGATGAATAGAATGGTTTGTGCCAGAAACAACAATAGGGGTAGCCATATCAAATTCAATACCCTTTTCACTAAGTAAACGCTTAGCACCGCCAGTAACCATATTAGTAATTTCACCGACTAAATCAATAATCTCTTCATTGACTTTATCGGGTGCTTCTCCAACCATTTTTTTCATAGTAGCTAATGCCAAACCTCCTTCAAAAGTAATAGATAATGAACCATTTGCTTGGTCGCTAACCATACCAATTAAACCTGAAACATCACCTAAGGCTATTTCATTTTTTTTAAGACGTGGTTTTTCTGGAATTAATTCCATTTGAGCCATCGTTGACATGACATTAAGCATGGAAGATAAAAATGGGTTGATAAACTCTACATTCATGAAGGTTCCGAATCTTAACTGTTTAGATAAAGTGCTTAATCTGATTCTGCATGCATATTTTACAAATGTAAATCAAATAGCGTGATAGTTGTATAATTTGTGTAGTAAATCGCTTTGAAACTTGGCTAATGAGTAAATTGAAGAGTAATATTCTCTACATTACTTTATGGTCAAAAGTTAAGCTACCAAAAAAGTTTCACCTTTAAGATCTAGACCTTGAAAATTAACTGTACGCACTTACTTAAGGTAAGTATCGGTGACTATTGCATTTTTTACCACCATTTGTAGTAAAAACTTTGCCACTCACTCTCTTGGTCGACTATTATTTTACCTGAAATGATATACTAGCTAAACACTTTACATATTATTAGCCTTTATCTTTATGTTCTTTTCATCGTTGACTTGCTCAACTGAAATATCTTTAAGCTTCTTAATAGGACTTACTGACTAGTAGTTATTACTCATATATACGTTGGCAGTTTGCTAATTCGCATCTCACTACACTTTGGTAATTTCTTTATCACGAATTAATAGTTTCAATACTTTTTTACTATTTCGACGCTAAATTTCAGCGAGAATATAAACTTACTCTGTGCTATCAGCATAAGTAATATCAAGTGACATTGGTATAAATAAACAACCATGATTAGAAAAATCGATGAGATAGAACTTACTTTT
The DNA here is from genome assembly GCA_913049915.1 of uncultured Colwellia sp. Lineage (GTDB taxonomy): Bacteria > Pseudomonadota > Gammaproteobacteria > Enterobacterales > Alteromonadaceae > Colwellia. The sequence goes on along the minus strand of CAJWZC010000008.1, from coordinate 44,882 downwards.
ATTCGTTAATAAGTCTTTTTCCAAGGTTTTAACTCAGTATGATCTTTATTATATTTGTTACGATCAGTATTAGTGTTAGTAAACTCATTATTTTCATTATAAAAGCCTAATAACTCACACTATTCTTTATTTATGATACGTTCCCAAGCTTCTCCGTATCAGAATTCTGGTTATTTGGACGATATAAATAAACATTATTAACAGCTAAATCAAAATGAGCAGTGTGTAGAACTCTAACCACACCAGAACTAATCTACATCAACGGTAGAGGCATCTTCCATAGTACGCGAAAATCAGTTGACCCAGGATGTTTTAACTTCCAGCGTTAAATATTCTTTAAAATAAAAATCAAACAGCTCACGACCGATAATGAGTACTTGCTTCCTACTCTTTCTTTAACGGAGAAGCTTAGTCGCATGACCTCGACAAGATGGATAACCTTTTTCCCATGATTGTTAAGCAAGGAATTATAAAAAGGTATTTAATCCTTATCCATCCATGTCTATTGACGCTCACCAGATTAACAATCATAGGAGAGTAGTTGTGACCCTCTTCACGAATAATAACACTAACTAAACCATATTTAGGACGAGGACTATTGAAACTGATCATTGGATAATCCATAACGCTCAATGGGCCGTTAACTGAAATAGAAACAGGATAAGGGTTATATTTACTGTATTACTCTATTATATGGATTATAGCTTTAGTTGAATATTTTATAATTTTCTAAAGTATAGTCGCACACACCTTTTATGTTCTATAGAATATACAATACTGATCTGGATTTTATACTACAATTATCAATGCCTTGTTACTCGTAAGGTGAAATATTCGATAAAAAGTAGCATTAATAAGATTATCTTAGAAGAATTTTAAATGATCTTGAGCGGATTAAACCTTGGTACAGTTTTTACAACGACCATGTGCTTCAACTATTTGATGACTAATAGTAAAACCATTAGCGTCTGCCATAGTACGTAGAGCTAAATCGAAATTATTAGACTGTATTTCTTCAACATGGCCGCACTCATCGCAAATTAATAGTTGCACAGGGTGGTTACATTCACCAAAGTGGTGACACATAATAAAGGCATTAATCGATTCTATTTTATGGACAAAGCCTTGCTTAGACAAAAAATCTAAAGCACGATAAATTGTGGCCGGTTTTGCAGCGGCATCTAACTCTTTTAATTCAGCCAATAAATCATAGGCGCCAACAGCCCCTTGACGTTTAGCCAACAATAAAAATACTTGTTCCCTAACTTTAGTAAAACGCGCGCCTTTTTTTTGGCAAACGAATTGTGCTTGTTGTAATAAAGATTCTGCCGTCATGGTGCTATTCGGTTATCTGTTGTTTAAAAACGGGTGATTTTTCTAGTGTATCATAGCTATTTATCCGCGAGTAAATATTTTTAGCTTAGCCAAATCATATAGCTAGTAGGGCTTAGTAGCTAAAGGCTAAATGGGCAGTTATAAACTATTCGCCATTTATTTAACCTTACATTACAATGAATAATATTTGCTAAAAGACAACGCTGTCTTTTAGTGTTTTTTGACGGTAAATTTTGGTAGGAAATTAACATGACTCGCTATCTCGCCCTTGATGCTTTTAGAGGCATTACTATCTCTTTAATGATTTTAGTGAATACGCCGGGAACATGGTCGCATGTGTATACCCCTTTATTACACGCAGATTGGAATGGCGCAACACCCACTGATTTAGTTTTCCCATTCTTTCTATTCATTATTGGCTCAGCTATGTTTTTTTCCTTTAAGAAAAGTAACTTCGCTGCCAGCCCAGAGCAATTTAAAAAAATAATTAAACGTGGTTTTACCATGTTTTTTATTGGCTTTATGCTCAATGTTATTCCTTTTACTACCAATATTGACGATTGGCGAGTTATGGGGGTCTTACAACGTATAGGTATTGCTTACGCGGTAGCGGCATGTTTAGTTCTACTACTTAACCGTACTGGTATATTTATTGCTTCAACTGTCATTTTGTTAGCCTATTGGGTATTACTGCTTAGCGTTGGAGAAGGTGCTTTAACTCTCGATGGTAATATTATTCGTCAGTTTGATTTAGCCGTAATTGGTGCTAATCATATGTATAGCATGCGTGGTGTTGCTTTTGAGCCAGAAGGGTTATTAAGTACTATTCCAGCCATAGTGAATATGTTGCTTGGTTTTGAATTAACACGTTATTTAACCAGCATTAGAGACAAAAAAAATAGTGTTGTTAAGCTAACGCTTATTGGTGGGCTAGCGATTGGTTTTGGTGCACTATGGAGTTTAGTATTACCCATTAATAAGTCGTTATGGACACCGTCTTACGTCATTTACACTACAGGTTTTGCTTGCCTATTATTAGCAGCCTTTATCTGGTTAATTGATATCATGAAGCAAGTAAAGTTGGCAGAGCCTTTATTGGTTTATGGTACTAATCCACTTTTTGTTTATGTGTTGTCTTTTTTAGTGGTAACAATGTACTTAAATATTAATATTGGTGATGTTTCTATGTATGCTTGGTTATATCAACAACTAAGTGAAGTGTTTACACCTAAATTAGCTTCCTTCATTTTTGCTTTTTCACACGTAGTATTTTTCTGGTATGTATCGTTAAAACTGTATCAACGAAAAATATTTATCAAAATATAAGAGTAATGTCTTTACTTTAATATTAAGACTTTAACCTTAATTTTTTGTTAAAATTAAAATTAAAGTTAAGGTCTGAAAAGACTGTCAACAAGCCCTATTTTTGCTATGCTTACCTCATGATTTTTAATCATGAGGTACCATAATATAGGAGTCTTTTTTACGAGTGAATAAAGCTAAACTCAGCCAAGATGAAAACTTGTCTTTTAAAGTTAGTCATCAGTTATTACCCCAAGACTATCAACGTATTGATCTATACTTCTCCCTGCCTGTTGAAATGGGTATAAACCCCAGCACTCTTAACGAAGAAGAATTTTTCCACTCGAATATTAAAAACCATAGCGCATACCACGCTGACCAATTGCATTTGCCATTAGTGAGAAGTCGTTTTATAAGCCAAAATAAAGGTGAGCAAAGTGACTATCGATTAAACCTTAATTTGTATTCTTATCAGGTTAAAAAAGCACTTGATGCTGATATTAAACAAACATTAAAGCTAAAAACGGCAGAAGATTTTTATCCTGCAGCGATTGAATTAGCCGAGCAAACCTTCTCGCTAACCAAAAAATTAAGACGTTATACGCCTTCTGATAAAAAGCTGAACTCATTCTTTGAAAATGCAGATAACTATTTAAGTTGGCACATAGAACAGTCCTTTTTAAAATTACTAACAACGGGGCCAAAAAGTGCGGAGTTTACCGTTGAAAGAGAACTACTGTTAAGTTTATGTCGTAGTGAAAATACTTACCGTATAGACAATAAATATAACTCACAAGTTACCCTTGATGATGCTAACCGTATCACTAATAAAATGCGGCTATTACAGCGATTAATAGAATATGGAGTGGTCTTTCAACAGAAAACGCGCTATTTAAACGTTAACTTAAAACGTTTTGTGCGTGGTATTGTTACGGCAATAATCATGGCTTTTGTTATGCTACTAGTACTAAATGCGCGCACTAACTTTACCGAAGTTACGCTTGCTTTAGTGGCTTTTTTAGGACTTATTTATGGCTTACGCGAAACATTTAAAGAAGACTTAACCAGCTTAATATGGCGAAAAATACAGAAAGGTCGGCCTAAGTGGCAAAACCTATTTACCAATAGCGTGACTAAGAAACGTGTTTTAAGTCAAATTTTATGGCTTGAATATATAAAAAGCAAAGATTTACCCAAAACAGTCAACGCTATGTTTCAACGACGCCGACAGCAAAATAAACAAGATGCCCAATTATTGCATTTTCGCTGTGATAATAAGGTTATGGCTAAAGCCTTTTTGCCTGGTTATGATGAAATTCAGCAGCAGACATTTTTCAACTTAACACCCTTTGTGCGTTTTTTGAAAAAAGGGGCTGGTCGATTATACAGCTTGGAAGGACAAAAAATATCAAGCCAAGGGGTAGAACGACGTTATCAAATTAACCTTATTTTACGTCATGTTTGTCAAGGTGAAAAATCCTTACAGCGTTTTAAAATCACTTTAAATCGCTCAGAAATAGTCAATATTGAACCAATAGAATAGCTGTATCACTTAAGTAAAAGGTAACTGCAGCCTATTGTTTCCCACGCAAGGCAATATCACTTAGTTATTGCTTGCTTTTTCTGAGTGTTTTCCCTACTATATGTCTCCTTAATTCAGCCTGAACTTTTGTTCCTTGTCTCAACTGGTGTTGGCTGAGCCAGATTATGAGACTACAACCGTAAGGAGCTCGTAATGCGTCATTACGAAATCGTATTTATGGTTCACCCTGATCAGAGTGAACAAGTGTCTGGTATGATCCAGCGCTACACAGACTTGATCAATGCTGCTGAAGGCAAAATCCACCGTCTAGAAGACTGGGGCCGTCGTCAATTAGCATACCCGATCAATAAACTACATAAAGCACACTATGTTCTTATGAACATTGAAGCGCCACAAGTAGTTATTGATGAGCTTGAAACTGCTTTCCGTTATAACGATGTTGTTATCCGTAACATGATTATGCGTACTAAAGATGCAGTAACTGAAGCATCGCCAATGGCTGCTGCTAAAGAAGAGCGTCGTGACGATCGCCGCGAAGTTAAGAAAGATGTTGCTGCTGCGCCAGTTGAAGCTAAAGAAGACTCTGTTGAAGAGAAATCTGAAGAAGCTGCTAGCGAAGAATAGTCATCTGTGATTGTCTCGCAAGAGAATTGCCTAGTGTTGATCGGCGAGGTGGTGAGAACCCCAAAGCAGTCAACCAGCCCTGCAGGTATTAGTCATAGTCAGTTTTCAATAGATCATAAGTCTATACAAAATGAAGCTGGCATGAATCGACAAGCTTTTGTCCGAATACAAGTAGTTGCCACAGGTGATTTATCACACTTAACTCGTGAATTAGTTGCGGGTACGGTAATAAAAGTGACAGGTTTTATAAATCGTCACGAATCTAGAAACGGGAATCCGCTTTTAGCATTACATGCCCAGCAAATTGAAATGATTAATTAGGCTTTATTAACTAACGAAATCGTTAATTAAATAAAACCGCATTAGGAGAACTCCATGTCTCGTTTTTTTAGACGTCGTAAGTTTTGTCGCTTCACAGCGGAAGGCGCAACATCTATAGATTATAAAGATATTGCAACTTTAAAAAATTATATCACTGAAAGTGGTAAAATTGTTCCTAGCCGTATCACTGGTACTGCTGCTAAATATCAACGTCAACTAACTCGTGCGATAAAACGCGCTCGTTACTTGTCATTGTTACCATACACCGACTTACATAAGTAAGCTAATAGGGGTTTGAAATGGAAGTAATTCTTCTTGATAAAATCGCCAAATTAGGCGGCCTTGGTGACAAGGTATCTGTTAAATCAGGTTATGCACGTAACTACTTATTACCACAAGGTAAAGCAGTATTTGCATCACAAGCTAACGTTGAGCACTTTGAAGCTCGTCGTGCTGAATTGGAAGCTAATTTAGCTACAGTTCTAGTAGCTGCTCAAGCTCGTGCAGCGAAAGTTGTTGAGTTAGCTGAAGTTACTATCGCATCAAAATCTGGTGACGAAGGTAAATTATTCGGTTCTATTGGTACTCGTGATATCGCTGATGCGATCACTGAAGCTGGCGTTGCAGTTACAAAAGCTGAAGTCCGTTTACCATTAGGTGCTATCCGCGAAACAGGTGAATTCGAAATCGCAATTCACCTACATCATGATGTTGACACTAGCATCAAAGTTGTAGTTATCGCTGAAGCATAATTTATAACCAAGTATTTTCTTAGGTTATAAAACAAAATACCGCATTTTCTTAGAGACTGCGGTATTTTTTTGTCTAAATTTTTTGTGAACTAAATGAACTGAATTCAGTGGCTTAAGTGTGTCTAAGTTGTGCCGTTAATTTATCATAATTGGTGATAGCGGGAAAATACTTGATGACATTGGTTGGTTTTTTACTATCAGGATTTGCAATCGCCAGTAAATGTTTAATACCATATTGCTGAGCTGATTTAAGTATTTCTATACTGTCATCAATAAACAGTGTTTTATCACAATCAAAGCCGTGTTTAGCTTGTAGACGTTGCCATAATAACTGTGACTCTTTACTGACTCCAAATTCATGAGTAGAGTAAAGCGTGTCAAAATATTGGTCTAATTGAGTGCGTTCAATCTTCAAAGATAATGCCTCAGGATGAGCATTTGTCACCATGACAATATCTTTACCACTGGCTTTTAAGGCGACTAAAAAATTTTTTGCGTCGCTGCGTAAGTGAATAAGATGCTGTATTTCTCGCTTTAATGTTTTTATTGGCATGTCAGTACGTTCTGACCAATAGTCGAGACAATACCATTTGATAGTGCCTACTACGGCTAAGTAATCTACTTTAAGTTTAGCTTTAGCGGCATCAAGTGATATAGACATTTTCTCACTATAACGAAGTGGTAGGTGCTCTAGCCAAAAGTAATTATCAAAATGTAAATCTAAAATAGTACCGTCCATATCAATTAAAACGGTAGAAATTTTTGACCAATTAATGTCTGCCATATTAGTCTTTCCTTAATATATATTTCAGTACAATAAATATTAGCATTTAGCTATTCCAAAAGTATTGTTTATCGTGTCATTATAGTTATATCTAAAGAAAATAATTAACTAGTGTAGCTAGAACTATGGCTGATAAAAATCAATTACCTATCATTACTGGTCGCAGACAAGTGGCTAAAAGCGGACTCTTTGGCATTGAACAAATTGATCTCACCTTTAATAATGGTGAACAAAGGCAATATGAACGCATGATGGGCTCTGGTCGTGGAGCAGTAATGATAGTGCCTATGATTGATGATGAGACGTTATTCCTTGTACGTGAATATTGTGCAGGTACGCATAGTTATTTATTAGGGTTTCCTAAAGGGCTTATTGATGAAGGTGAGTTTGCTGAGCAAGCTGCCAATCGAGAGCTGCAAGAGGAAATTGGTTATGGTAGTGAACAGTTACATAAGATGAGTGTAATGATGATGGCACCTACTTTTTTTAATGCCCAAATGACCATATTCTTGGCTACACAGCTTTATAAGTCTAAGCTTGAAGGCGATGAGCCAGAGCCATTAGAAGTAGTATCTTGGCCAATTAAAGACTATAAAGAACTATTACAACAACCCGATTTTACCGAAGCACGCAGTATTGCAGCATTAATGTTAGTACGTGATCTTCTTGAAAATTAACGTTCGATAAATTGAAAGTACCCAAGTAGGATGAAATAGGTATAACGATGAACCAAGACAAATTACTAAACATTGCTTTAGAAAGTGCCAAAAAAGCTGGCGTAGAGGTAATGAAATATTATCATCAGGGGAACTATACTGCAGAAACTAAAGCGGATGAAAGCCCGGTAACTACTGCTGACATCGCATCAAATAATATTTTAATGGACCAGCTTAAAACCTTGACACCCGACATACCTATTATTTCAGAAGAAGTAGGCACGGTAAAGCTAAGCGAGCGAAAAAATTGGTCTCGCTATTGGTTACTCGACCCTATTGATGGCACGGGAGAATTTATTATTGGTAGTGGTGATTTTGCAGTAAATATTGCGTTAGTTGAAAATGGCTGGCCGACACTGGGTGTTATTCATGCGCCAGATCACTGCCTAACTTATTATGGGCAAAAAAATCTAGGTGCTTTCAAAGATAATAGTCAGGCTAGTCACGTAATTCGTGTGGCCGAATATCAAGAAGAACGTCGTATTAAAGTTGCTATCAGTCGTCGTCAGCAGCTTGCACTCATGGGACAATATTTAAATGAAGACTACGATTATGATTATGTTGCCTTGGGTAGTTGTTCTTTAAAAAATTGTCTTATTGCAGAAGGTGGCGCCGATTGTTATTTACGTATAGGCGCTACTGGTGAATGGGATACGGGGGCTAGCCAATGTATTTTAGAACAAGCTGGCGGTGATATTATCGACAGTGAGTTTAATCCGCTAAGTTACAATAAACGTGAAAGCTTAGTTAATCCCGATTTTGTTAGTTTAGGCTCAAGAGATTTTACTTGGCAAAAAATAATTAAAGCACACAGAAAAGTATATTAATAACAAATAGATAAAATATATAACTCATCCTGATTAGCTTTAAATAAGGTTAAGTAATGAGGGATTAAGCTAGAGTTAAAATGAAGTATTTCGTTTTGAATAAGATTTGTGCTAAATTAGTACTATTGATTGAAGTGAGTTTAATCATAACTTCCCGTACTATCGTGATTAGGTGATTTTGTTTTAGTTATGTTATCAAACGTATTAAAAAAATATATATATCACCATCAAGCAGGGCATCGTCCTTGCTTCTTTAAAAGTATCGATCAAATCTAAATTTTTGTTAGATAGCTTATGCTGTCAGCTAAAATATCACTGTGCTATTTTCCCGACCATTTTGCTATCTGCTGTATTTCAGTTATGAATTTTACCTATACGCGTAATTTAAATAGACCAAGTTATAAACTATAAATACTGAATTAATATTATTTTATTAAAACGACTCAATAGATAAGAGGAAAGACAATGGCATCGCAAGTAACCGAACTTTTTAATAATATCTGGAAACAATATCTCAGTGTGACTCCGTCAGCAAAAAAAATTCATCAATTGTTAGGTAATGGCAAAGATGTAATAAATGATCATGTTGCTTACCGTACTTTTAATCATCCTAAAATCAATTTAGTACAAGTAGCCAAAGGGCTTTTAGCTTTAGGTTACACTGAGTGTGGTCAATACGATTTCTCAGCTAAAAAGCTTGACGCAAAACATTTTGAACATACCGATAGCGCTATGCCTAAAGTATTTATTAGTGAATTGCGAGTTGAAGAATTCTCTAGTGAAGTACAAGAAATCATTACAGGTTTAATTGCTCAATTACCTGACAATGTTAGTGATAGTGCTGATTTTCTTTATTCAGGTCGCCTGTGGGAGATTAGCTCAAAAGACTATTATACGCTGTTAAATGTTAGTGAATATGCTGCATGGTTAGCTGCATGGGGTTATCGTGCAAATCACTTTACTGTAAGCATTAATCACTTAGCAGGCTACGAAGACTTAGAATTAGTCAACACTACGCTTAAAGATGCAGGCTATGAGCTGAATACTAATGGTGGTGAAATCAAAGGTGATGAAGTCGTTAAGTTAGAACAATCATCGACACTTGCTGATAAAGCGCCAGTTGATTTTTCCGATAGAACAATCGAAATTCCAAGTTGTTTTTATGAGTTTGCTAAACGTTATCCAATGGTTAATGGTGAACTTTATACTGGTTTTGTAGCCGCATCAGCTGATAAGATTTTTGATAGTACTAATGCTAAAAGTTAAACGTTTTTTTAGTGGTTAATAACCATAAAATAACTAAGTAAACTTTATTAAGCCGGCGATTTGTCGCTGGCTTTGTTATTAGTCGTTATTTCTCTGGCTGATATTTTTTTAAAATAGCGTCAATCACGCCTTGGTCTTTTAATATCTTTAAAGCTTGGTTAAATTGAGTTAGTGTAATGGGAGCGTTAGGTGATAAAGCCGCTTGAATGTTATGTTCACTAACAATCAGTGGTAATACTGTAAAATCCTGAGCATTATTACTTTTTTTTAATTGATAATTAATCAATATATTAGCATCCACGAGCGCGTCAATACGCCTTAGATCTAAACGAATAAAGTTAACATTTAAGTTACTGACGTCATAGCGAATAAATTTTTCTTGATCAAAAAATGGCTGTAAAGTAGGGTATGTATAACCTCTTACGGTACCAATAATCATGCCTCTAAAATCTATTAATTCTTGATATTTATTAGTATTATCAGCTTTTACAACCATCATGTTTTTTTCAATAAAAATGCTTTCACTCCATTGGAGTTTTTCACTATTAGTTAACCAAGCTGGATTTGTTATTAAAACGAGATGAACAGTATTATTTTCTAAATAACGCTCAATACGCTTTCTAGGAGTTTTAACGAAGGTGACAGCTATATCAAGTTCACCAGCAAGCTCAGTGGCAATGTCTTTAATAATACCACCATAAAGTTGCTCTCCTATTTCAATGGAGTATGGTGCAGCGTCATGATCACCATAGCTAATAATTAAGGTAGTTTGATTATCAGCAAATGCTGCAAGAGGAATAAGGGCAGAATAACATATAAGCTGTTTAAGCCTTTTGAATATCATCATAATTAAGTTTACATTATTTCTTTCTTAGTCAAAACTTAAAATTAGTATAGACTAATAAGGATAAATTATTGTTAATTTTATAATAATATTAAAGTTGCTCTTCCACTCTCGCTTTAAATTGATCACTAGGTAATATATTGATGCTTTCATGGAGTTCAGAATAAACTAATACCGCATGACCTTGTTCAAGTTGCTTTTTTACTTGAGCTATTTTAGCATCTTTGCTCACATATTCAGTACCATATTCAGTCCCCTCACGTAAAATAAAGTCTTCAATAATAGCGATTAGGATTTCATTTGAAAGCTGTTCTAAAGGGATAATCATAAAGGGATCTTCAGGGTTTTAAATGGTGAGCAGTCATTGTACCGCTGAATCGTATTATTACGCTAAATTAATTTATCAAAGAGTAAACTTTTATGCGCTTCATCATTCTATTTAGTGATGATAGCGCTTTGCAAAAGTATTTTATTTTTCTGTTCGCTTGATGCTCAAGCATAGTCCGTATCTTCAATGCTTGAGCGAGCCGATATATCAATAACACTTGTTTGGTAGGTAATTACTTGGTTAACTAGGACATTAGACTCAGCACCTAATGCATTGGCTAAGATTGAGGTATCTTGAAGTATGGCTTTAGTGGATGTCGGATCACTACCGCGGAGACCACTAATAAAGTTGTCTTACCCTAGAAAATCACTAGCAAGCGTATTTGTTTTTTTGTGATTTCTTTTAACTCATCTTTAATGACGTCATTACTGTAAAGGGGATTACCTGATTGAATTTATAGCTCTTGAGCACGTAATAAACCATCATTAATTACTGAAAAATACCCGCCTCAATATTATTAGTATTGACTTAGTCTTGTGCGTTAAAGCTGAGCTGATTAATTTGACTGGTAAGGCGGTTAGCAATTTGTAAACCTGCAGCATCATCTGCGACTTTATTAATACGTTTATCAGGCGCGAGTTTTCAGATTATTCTTCACGCTGCTGATTAAGCTTATCAATAAAACTTAAGTTAGTTGGGGTCTGTTTTACCGATAACATAACGACACCTCAACAGGCTAAATTAGAAGATAGCTAACTTAGTAGTATAGCAATAGATAGCTATTTAGCTGTTGCAAGGAGGGCGTATAGTAGTACCTATTTAATATTTTTGACTATACTTAACAAAGCAATATACATAAAAGGCATAAATACCGAGTATAATGGCTACCCTACCAAAAGAAAGCATCACAATATATACCTGTTCTACTTGAAATACTTGTTTCAGGAAGTCTGAGCAATTCATAATTAAGGAATATTTATTATTAATGACTATTTCCTTTAAAAAGAAATATAACGCAAAGTATTATTTACTGAGCATTTCCCAAAAGTACTGACTTAGAAACGCTTTATACTGTGGTATTAATTTCGACAATAAAATAACTATTGCCCTCAATCAACACCTTACTAAAGACGTTTCTAATTCCAGTTGAATCCTGCATCTTCAAGTAGGGTGGGTATAGCAGTAATTATTTTAATATATTATATAAAGTAATATACATAATAACTACAAATACCGAGCATGATAGCTACACCGCCAAACGAAAGTATCGTAATAGGGGCATTGGCTAACATTAGAATAAATTCATTGATTTCCATAATTTTCTAAGTAATTTGTGATATATCTAGTGTCATTAAGTTGCACAATAACTAAACTAATTTAGATCAATAGAACTTCTGCTTTTCTACCATTTTTGCTTTATTTTTCTGCTGTTCTTTAATTTTTTGATAGATTTTATTAGCCTTTGCTGTATTTTCTTCAATCATTCTTTGAGATAAGTCACGAGCGTCCATATTGCGGCTCTTTTCAGCATTCGGGTAACCATTCCATGAAGCAACGGTATTCCATATATAAGATAAGTCTGTACTTTTCTCGACTCCTTTCCCTTCGCTATAAAGTAACGCTAAATTATACTGTGCAAGGGCATAGTTGAGATTCGCTGCAGTTCTGTACCAACGGGAGGCTTTAAAGTCATCTTGTTTAACACCAGTACCGTTCGCGTACATCACTGCCAAATTAAATTGTGCACTTGCTAAATCTTTGTTTGCTGCCTTATGGGTAAGTTCAAACGCTTTGCTAAGATCTCGTTTTACTAACTTACCCTCGGAGTATATTAAGGATAGTTCAAATTGTGCATCAGGATAATTTTGATTAGCCGCAAGCTGAAATAACTCAAGTGCTTTCAGACCATCTTTATTTACTGAATAACCGTGTTGATAGATCAAAGCCATCTGGAACTGGGCAGGGGCGTAACCTTCAATAACGAGTGGACGAAACTGAGCAATAGCTGCTTTAAATTCCCCCCGATTCAATTCATAAATTCCCTGTTCAAGGTCATTACCTTGGCTCAATACTGAGAAGCTGCTTAGCAGGACTAAGGTAAAAAATAATATTTTAATACGCATAATATTTCCTTTTCTGGCTGTAACTATAGATTAGTCGATTTAAGTGTAGGTGAAAAATCAATCAGTGACTGACATCATTTCTTCAATCTCTTCGGCTAGTTCAAGCCAAAGCATTTCATTTTCTTCAATATCGCCTTTCAATTTAGCCTGTTTTTTAAGTAAGTCGGTCAATTCTGCTTTACGCTCTGCTTGGTAAATATCACTGTCACTTAATAAAGCTTCAAGCTTAGTTAAAGCTTCTTGCCACACATGCACCTTTTTCTCTAATTTATCAGCTTCTTTGCGTAAAGGCGCTGATTTTCTTCTTAGCTCGGCTTGCTGCTGGCGAAGTTGTTTTTTATCTAATCCTTTATCACCGTTTTGTTGGTCAGTTTTAATCGATTTTATTGCTTGTTTTTTATCATCATTAAGCCATTGCTGGTAATCATCAATATCACCACTAAAATCACTTACTCGGCCGTTGGCAACAAGATAAAATTCATCAACACATGACTCTAATAAGAACCTGTCATGGGCAATCAAAATGATCGCGCCACCAAAGTCTTGTAGTGCCATCACGAGTGCTTGGCGCATTTCTAAATCTAAATGGTTGGTGGGTTCATCAAGTAGTAATAACTGTGGTTTTTCTAATACAATCAACGCCAATACTAAACGTGCTTTTTCACCACCGGACATAGTCGAAACTTGTGACAACGCTTGGTCGCCACTAAAACCAAATTTTCCTAAAAATGTGCGGGCTTGCGGCTCACCTAAAGCAGGCTTAGCGCGTAAAATATGATCTACAGGGCTTGAGGGGGCATGCAATTGCTCTAATTGATGTTGCGAAAAATAACCTACTGTTAAATCTTGTGCGCAGTAACGTTCACCACCAAGTAAGGCAAGCTCACCAGCAAGGGATTTTATTAAGGTTGATTTACCTGCGCCATTTCTACCTAATAAGCCAATACGACTGCCCGGTATTAATGTTAAACCGACACTATCTAAAATAATAGCTTGTTCACCATGGTCAGATTTAGGGTAACCACACTGACTTTCTTTAAGTGATAAAAGTGGATAAGGCAGGCTTTCTGGCTCGGCAAAGCTGAAAGTAAATTGACTATCAACATGTGCAGGCGCTAGATCAGGTAATTTCTCTAAACGTTTTAATCGACTTTGTGCTTGTTTTGCTTTACTTGCTTTAGCGCGAAAACGGTCAACAAAAGCGGTTAAATGTGCTGCTTCTTTTTGCTGCTTTTGGAATTGTGCGTCTTGCTGTGCTAAGTGTTCACGGCGTTGACGTTCAAAAGCGGTATAGTTGCCGGTGTATAATTTAGCGCGCTGGTGCTCAATATGCAATATTTGACCAATAACTGTATCGAGAAAGTCACGGTCATGTGAAATGAGCACTAAGGTACCGGTAAATCGTTTTAACCAGCGTTGTAGCCAAATAACCGCATCTAAATCTAAATGGTTGGTTGGTTCATCGAGTAATAACAAGTCAGCACGAGATATTAGCGCCTGAGCTAGGTTTAAGCGCATGCGCCAACCACCAGAAAAGTCTTTTACTGGGTTATCAAGTTGTGATTGTAAAAAGCCTAAACCATGTAATAACTCACCAGCACGGGCAGGTAAACTGTATCCGCTGATGGTATCTATTTTGTTGATAAGGGTGGCTTCAAGGTTACCGTTATCAGTAATGCGTGCTTGCTCAAGCTTTTGCTCTAATTGGCGAAATTCTTTATCACCATCCATCACGTAATCAAGGGCCGTTTGTTCTAATGAAGGGGTTTCTTGTCTTACGGTGGCGATATCCCAGCTTGACGGTAAAGCTAAATCGCCAGAATCAGGAGCTAAATCACCTAATAGGGCGGCGAAAAGAGACGATTTTCCACAACCATTACTGCCTACTAAGCCAACTTTATGATTAGGGTGTATGGTAAAGCTAGATGATTTTATTAGGTTTTTAGCCCCTCTATCTAAACTTAGGTCTGTGGCGATAATCAATGGTACTTCCTCGGGAAAATGGCATAGTGAGATAGAGATAATACCCACTAAAAAAATACTAATACATTGTCGCTTTTCCTATGACCACTATTCAAGGTAAAATAGCGATAATTCTGGATTTAATGTCGTGCTTGTTGAACTTACCTGTTGAAAATAAAATAGGCGAAGAACAGCAGAGCCTAATAATAAGTAGTAGATAACTATGAGTAAAGCCCTAAAAAAGAGATTTATCGCTGGCGCTGTCTGTCCTAAATGTAAAGCAATGGACACGATGGCACTGACTAAAGAAAATGGCGTAGAAAAAGTGACTTGTGTGAGTTGCGGCGAACAAATGGTACAAACAGAAGCACATGTTGAAAAGGTTGTTCGTGAGAATGAACAAGTGATTGGTGTATTTAAACCTTAATAGCGGATACGTGAATTTCGCCTGAAATTATTTTTTATTTAGCCAAACGCTTGTTAACATGCTATTTAATAACACTAAGTAAACTGATTTATCTTAGTTGAGTTGTTATTTTAGCGAAAGGTACAGTAATGATTTTTTATGTAAAATCAAAGAGGTAGGCTAGCGACATACATGTCGAAATAGGGTAGAGAGTCTTACTGATATGTTTGAGCAGCCTCAATACGAGCTGCATCTGCGAAAAACAAACCAACTAGGTCTTGGGTTACTTAACATACTTAGTAATGCGGTGGTGGTGGCTCAATATTGTCATTATCATTGTCACTCGACAAGGTACCTGCATCTTTTATACGATTGGCGACTAATTGAATTTGATGTTTCAGCTCTGAAATTTCATGCTGATGGGCAGCTAATTCTTCACTTAATTGATCAATAACATCGTCTTGAAAAACATTGCGTGACTCTAAATCGTCAACACGACCTTCGAGTCGTTGAATATAGTTAGCATTGGTGCCGTGTGCACTGAGCGTTATTTCGTTATTGGCCATGATTCAACATATCCTGATGAGCTTATCGTTAATAGATCATTATTATCGCCAAATGCGATACTATACACAACCGCTCCGGTAGGTCTTTTTGCTTCTTTAGGTGTAACAAACCAATGTGATAGGCGTTTACCTGTGGAAATATCCCAAATACTGACTTTTCTGGTCGCTGCTCCGGTGATTAATGTTTTGCCATCAGAAGAAAAACGTACAGTGCTGAAAACTTCATGACGTTTTGTACCTTGCAGGCGGCTAATACGTTTACCGGTTGTTAAATCCCAAATATAGGCATCTTTCATACTGTCAGCAGAAAAGGCATAGCGAGCCTTGGCATCTAATGCGACTTTTGATACGCGTGAGCTATGATTAAATTGATAAACTACTTGCCCCGATTGAGTATCCCAAACATAGGCGGTAAAATCGTTACCACCCGAGATAGCCACACGGCCATTGGGTAACATATCTACCGAGTTTATTTTCTCTTTGTGGCCTAAAAACTCTAACCGTCTGCCTGTATCAACGGTGACATGTACCACGGTACCATTACTTTTTCCGATAAGTAAGTAATCACCTCCGTTGCTTATAGCAATATCTCTAATGTGAGATTCTCGCACTTTCCAATAACCTTCAGATTTACCTGATTGTAAGTTCCACAGGGCAAAATTATCTTTATTAGCGGTCAACACATGGCTAGCATTATCACTAATATCAATAGATAGTACCAAATTGTCACTGGTGTTTTGTTCTTGTGACCAGTTATACAGTCGTTTATTTTTAGTTAAATCCCAAACACTTAAACCATGATGGATAGAAGACACTACTGAGAATTTGGCATCACTAGAAATATGACCCGCATAGGCGCCTTGTGTAGACTGTTGCCAGCGCTTAATAGGCTCTTGCGTAATAGGCTTACAAGCAGCGAGAGTGGTCAATAAAATGACTGGAAAAATCCAATTACAATTTAACAAAATATTAATACTTTTTTATTTGCGCATTTATCGTTAGTATAAGTTCTTTTTTGAAATTGTTTAGTGTTATCTTTACTAAAAATGAAAAGTTAAATTTTCAAAGGTAACATCACAGTTTTTTAGTTTTTAATTGGGGAATCCTCCAATTGTATTGTTTAAGTGGAGATATTAATGAAATTGTTTAAACCTACCCTAGTAGCACTTGCGCTAGTTGCCGTTGTTGGTTGTAACGAAAAAGCGGTTGAAGAAGTTAAAGCACCAGTATTAGATACTGAAGTGCAAAAACAAGCCTACGGCTTAGGTGCCTCAATTGGTATGTACATGCAACGTAACTTAGAAGAGCATGACAAACTAGGTTTAACATTAGATAAAGAGCTTATCGTACGAGGTTTTGTAGACAGCATTGACGGTAAAGCTGTTATTGAAAAAGAAGAAATCCAAGCGTTATTGATGAACCTTGATGCTAGTATGAAAGAAAAACAGCAAGTAGCAGCAATTGCCGCTTCTGAATCTAGCCTAGCTGACGGTGCTAATTTTCTTGCAGACAACGCTAAAAAAGATGGCGTTATAGTAACTGAATCAGGTATTCAATATGAAGTATTAATAGCTGGCGCAGGTGATACACCTTTAGCAACTGATACTGTTAAAGTACATTACGTAGGTACGTTCTTAAGTGGTGATACATTTGATAGTTCACGTGAACGCGGAGAGCCAGCAGTATTCCCACTTAACCGTGTAATTAAAGGTTGGACTGAAGGCGTACAATTAATGCCTCTAGGTGCTAAGTATAAGTTCACTATCCCTTCAGACTTAGCGTACGGTCCTAACGGTAACCCACCAAGTATTCCCGGTAACTCAGTACTACAGTTTGAAATTGAATTATTAGAAATTCAAAAAGCTGATGCAGTATCTGCACCAAAAGCTGATGGTCACGATCACGCAGCTCACTAGTTAATGATTACTTGTGTTAGTTAAGTATTTTTAGCTATACAGCTCATACTAGAACATATAAAACCATCGGTAATTTTTTACTGGTGGTTTTTTTTAGCTATTTTAGATTTACCTTAAGCTTTGGTTAGGTAGTAACTATTAAATTCATACGATAAATAGTCGTCTTAACTATTAGCTTTATCAGTAAGCTTTAAAGTAAAATATCCACATGAAAAAAATTCTAATTATTGGCTATGTATGGCCAGAGCCTAATTCTTCAGCGGCAGGTAGCCGTATGATGCAGTTAATCCATTTCTTTCAAGCACAAAGTTATCAGATTACCTTTGTCAGCCCTGCGCAACAAACAGAGCATATGGTTGATTTACCTGTTTTAAATATTACCGTTGAAAATATCAGTCTCAATTGCACCAGCTTTGATGACTTCATTAAAAATCTACAACCCGCTATGGTAATGTTTGATCGTTTTATGATGGAAGAGCAGTTCGGCTGGCGCGTTAGTGCACAATGCCCACAAGCGATACGTATTTTAGATACCGAAGATTTATTTTGTTTACGTAATGCTCGTCATCAAGCTTATAAACAAAAACGTGATATCACCGATGACGACTTGCTCACCAGTGATATGGCTAAGCGTGAAGTTGCCTCGATATTTCGTTCAGACATTAGTTTGATGATCTCAAGTACTGAAGTGGAATTATTACAACGCTTATTTAAAGTCGATAGTAGCTTAATTCACTATTGTCCCTTTATGTTAAGTCAAGCTCAGTTAACACAAGTAAACCCGAGTTATCAACAACGCGAAGATTTTATGGCAATAGGTAATTTTCGCCATGCCCCTAACTGGGACGCAGTATTATGGCTTAAACAGCAAGTATGGCCACTAATACGTAAACAACTGCCTAATGCCAAGCTGAACATCTATGGCGCTTATCCACCACCAAAAGCGACTGACTTGCATGATGAAAAATCAGGGTTTTTAGTGAAAGGTTGGGTTGATGATGCGGTACTTGCTATGCAAAGCGCGAAAGTCTGTTTAGCAGCACTACGTTTCGGGGCAGGCATAAAAGGCAAGTTAGCCGAGGCTATGTATTGCCAGACCCCATCAGTTACCACTGATATTGGCGCAGAAAGTATGCAAACTGATTTACCTTGGGCTGGCGCAATAGTCAATGACCCACAAGCTATTGCAGATGCTGCGGTAAAACTCTATCAAGAAGAAAAGTCTTGGCAAACTGCCAGTGACTTAGGGCAACAAAATGCTCAGTTAATGTATCAACAAGAAAGCATTCTAACAGAGTTAGCCAATTGCTTATCACAGCTAGAAACTAATCTTGATAAGCACAGAAAAAATAACTTCATTGGTGGCATGCTTAATCACCATCATCATAAAAGTACTCAATATATGGCACAGTGGATTGATGTTAAAACACAGTTGAAAGCTTTAGTTGAAGTGAATAAGGATGAATAGAGGAAGTGGCCAGTTTTTAGTTAATCAGCTAGCCTAATTTTCTTGTTTTTGGTTGTTTCTTAGTCAGGACCCAGTTTTATCTTGAAAGTAACCTTCACACTGAACGATTATTGATTGAGTAAAGCTAGGTTGACTGAATAGCTGAATCTCCTTAAGTAATAACTACCAGAGACGTTTTTACATAGCGACTTTAGGTACTACTCGACAAAGATCTGCATTTCTTCACCTATTTGTTTACGCATTTCCATCAATTTTACCGCAGATTCATGTTGTTTCTTATCTGCTTCTGTTTCAGGAATCCACTGTGGAACACGTTCTGATTGACCATTTTGATCAACGGCAACCATGATTACAATACAGTGCGTAGTTAAGCGACGGTTTAGTGATTTAGGGTCGCAGGCGTTAACTTCTAAGGCAATATGTATTGAAGAATTACCGGTAAAAATTACCTTAGCTTCTACCTCAACTAAACTGCCAACATGAATAGGAGCAATAAACCGAATACCACCAGCATAGGCAGTAACACAGTAACGACCACTCCAACCAGCAGCACAGGCATAAGCGGCTAAATCGATCCATTTCATCACTGCACCACCATGCACTTTTCCACCAAAATTGACATCTTGGGGTTCGGCTAAAAATCTTAAAGTAATGTCGCGTTGCGGTGCATTCATAAATGAGCTCTTTATCGTTAACGAGGTTAAATTTGGAGGATCTTAGGAAGATTGCTCAAAATATAGTGTTAGCGGTTAATTAGCAAATAATATCTTTACACTATCAATTTAATTTACTAGAATGATAATCATTATCATTTGTGTTGTTAGGGTAGGAGTGTATGGAAGTTTGGCAATTACTTTTATTAAAGGGCAACGATAGTTTTAACAAACTCGATCTGCCATTAGCTGAGGAATATTATCACCAAGCGATTGAGTGCTTAGAGCAACAATGGTGTGCTGACATTAAAGATAGCAACCTGCTAATGGCATGGATTAGTGCCTTTCATAACTTGGCGGTTTTGTATGAACAACAGGGGCAGCCTAAAATGGCTTTCCAGTATTTACAAATACCCCATCAACGTATGTATGAGTTATCACAAAAACCTCAATACAGTGATGATCTAAAATTTATTGCACTACGTACCCTAAAATTAACCTTAATTCCTTTGCTGGCGTTTAGCAAGAAGTACCCCGCTTGTGATGGTTGTTTGTCTTCACTGAAAAAAATGGAAATGGCTGTCAATGCTAACCAGCCGGTAATACATTAGCTTACATACTATTAAGGATATGATGATGAAAAAAATAGTCTTTCTTTTTGCCTTATGGGTACTACTACTGAGTAACCCATTGTTTGCACACCCTGGGCATGATCATAGTGCGGCTGGCTCAGGTTTGGTGCATTTATTGTGGTTAGTACCCGTTATTGTTGCTGCTGTTGTTGTGGTATTTAAAGAAATTACTGCTCCAAAAAATTGAGTAGATAATATAGAAGGAGATAATTATGCTTTATAATATTCTTGCGAAATTAGACAAAAGACTTAACTTTCCTGTTGTTATGGCACACTGCGACATCCCTTGTAAAATTTATGATCCTATTAGTGCTCAAATTGCTTCATTAACCATCATTCGTATGGTGGATTTACTAAATGAACTAAAAGCTAAGTCATCACTGAGCTTGGATGAACAAGCGCAATTTTTACGATTAGTTAATCAAAAAGAAATACATGGTGTTAAAGTTAAAGAAGAAATAAATATAATATGGGGCGATTACATAAAAGCGTCACAACTTAAGCAATATCCAGAGTTACATGAGTTAGTACATAACATCATGTTAGCAAGTTCAAATGCAAAACAGCATATCAATAGGGATGCTGCGTTGACATTACTACAGCAAGTAAATCGCTTCGCTGAAATATTCTGGGCAACTAAGCAAGTCACTACGTATACTGCTGTCTGTCCTTATCCACCAGCAGAAACGTTGGTTTATCCTAAATTACAGTCTTAGTCGCTTTTGATTGGTGAGAACATTATGTTAGGATTCCACTTTTGTAAAGTAACCGGAGTGAGCATGTCGCCGAGGATACCTGAAAATAGTTATGTTTTTGTTGTACCTTGGCTAAAAGTATTTAACTTAAAAGAGGGGAGTTTACTTAAGGTGTTTCATCCTCGCTATGGCTATCTAGTTAAGTCATTAGCGCAAGTGGATAAAAACGGTTTGCTCTGGCTTAAAGGGCACCATAAAAACAGCGTACCAATTGAAAAGTTAGGTCCTATAGGGAAATCTCAAATACAAGGTAAGGTAGTGTGGATATTTCCACCCAATAAGTCTACAACTTGTGACAAAAAATGATATTCAGCGAGTACAGTGTAAATAACGCTAGTATTGATGGCTGCGGCATCATCGCCGCCGTTGCCATCAATAGTAAAATGCTGTTAAAAGAAGCCTAAACCTTTTTTTAGCATTGCAGAAGCTTCCTTATAACCACTTTTATCTAAATAACCACTAAAGCTGTTTATTAACCCAGGTACTTTTTCACTTGAGATACCTAACTGTTCAAAGGCCGAATTTAAATAGTCGACACTTTCAGCCTTCTTTCCGGAATCACCAGCACTCGAAAATAAAGAACTCATTGATGATTTAACCACTTCAGGGGCTTTGTCTACATAGTTTTGCGCATCAGGTACTGCTTTACTGATTAAAGCAAAGTTTTCTTGAGATAAATTATCTTGTGCTACTTTTAGTAGTGAACCAAAACTTGCAGTCACTGTATCTTCAGATAAGTTTAACTGCTTAGCGGTATATTCGATCATAGTATTTGTTTCTAATGGTACACCGGCATCTTTAGCTACTTTTTTAAGCTGCTCAGTTGACGATTTAGTAAGAGCGCCTAAGTCGATAGCAACAGCTGAAATTGAGGTTAAGCTAGCTAGTGTAAGTGAGACAGATAGGGATATAATTGACAATTTCACGGTTAACTCCATGGTAAATTTTTATGATAGTTTACCTTAACATGATTATTGAGATTATTTATAGAGGTTACTTATTGAAATATGATGCGTTGCACAAATAAAAAAGCCTTTCTCAAAAGAGAAAGGCCAGAAATGCTCGCATTATGGTCTTGTTACCAAGCTTCTTATTATTACTTATTAGCTATATTTTTATTATTATTTTTAGTTTTTAGCTATTTTGTTCTTATTTTTATTATTGTTTTTCTTTAGCGCAGGCATTTTATAGCAAAGCCTTTTTACCATCGCAAGAACTTTAGTAGAGCATAAACTCCACGATTTTTTTCGTAGTAAACTAGTCGTACAAGTATGTGCTGCTAACCTATTGATTCGATATTCATTGGTAAAAATCAAGCATAAATTAACCTCTTTAAAAAAAAGTAAAATAAATTGAACTTTAATATTTTTAAGCGATTTTATTATTGATTCACTGACATTTAATTATTTTAGGCGTGTTGACTTAGCGCATAGATCAAAAGGCTGGTCGATGCTAAACTGCGCAGCATATAAAGCATTAGTGAGATACTTCTAAAGAACTATCCGCCAGACAGCTAAATTAAATGAGTCATTACAGCATTTTTACAAAGTAGTAACTTTGCAAAGTGGCTACAAAGCAAAAGATAAGAGGAAATATTGGTGACTGAATTAAAAAATGATACCTATTTACGTGCGCTATTAAAGCAACCAGTAGATTACACGCCGGTATGGATGATGCGTCAAGCTGGCCGTTATTTACCAGAATATCGTGCGGTACGTAAAGAAGCTGGTGACTTTATGTCGGTATGTAAAAATGCTGAATTGGCTTGTGAAGTAACCATTCAACCGTTACGTCGTTTTCCTTTAGATGCTGCCATTTTGTTTAGTGATATTTTAACTATTCCAGATGCAATGGGCTTAGGTTTATATTTTGAGACAGGCGAAGGACCAAAATTTCAACGTCCTATTACCTGTAAAGCGGATATTGATAAAATTGGTATACCTGATCCGGAAGATGAACTAGGTTATGTAATGAATGCCGTGCGTACTATTCGTAAAGAATTAAAAGGCGAAGTACCGCTTATTGGCTTTTCGGGTAGTCCTTGGACATTAGCAACCTACATGATTGAAGGTGGCAGCTCTAAAGCTTTCACTAAAATCAAAAAAATGATGTTTGCTGAGCCACAAACCTTACATTTGTTGCTTGATAAGTTAGCTGACTCAGTCATTAGTTACTTAAATGCCCAAATTGCTGCAGGCGCACAATCAGTGATGGTATTTGATACTTGGGGCGGCGTATTATCTCCACGTGATTATAATGAGTTTTCATTACAATATATGGCGAAAATCGTTGATGGTTTAACGCGTCATAATGAAGGCCGTAAAGTACCCGTAACATTATTTACTAAAAATGCCGGCATGTGGTTAGAGTCTATCGCGGCAACAGGTTGTGATGCGGTTGGTTTAGATTGGACCATTGACATTGAAAACGCAAAAGCACGCATTGGTGATAAAGTTGCGCTACAAGGTAATATGGACCCATCCATGTTATATGCACCATTGCCACGTATTGAACAAGAAGTTTCAAAAATACTAGCAGGTTTTGGTGAAGACGGTACAGGTCACGTATTTAACTTAGGCCATGGAATTCACCCAGATGTGAACCCTGATCATGCAGGTCATTTCATTGAGTCAGTACACCGTTTAAGTAAGCCTTATCATAAATAAAAACCTTTAGTTCTGTGGGAATATAATCCCGCTATATACTAAAGCACATGAAGCCGCTGTTAACTAGTTTACTTTGAGTAAGTTAAGTTCTCAGCGGTTTTATTATGGTCTTAATTTAGTCAAATATATTAAAAAATTTACAATTTCCCTTGCTTGTCTCTTTTAGAATTCCTATTTATGCCACTACTTTTATGACATTAAAAGGGTGTGCTGTTTTTGTGCTGAAGAAGCTTCGGATCTCAAACCGTCTCAATTGATACTTGCGGACATACTCTGTTACATTGCTATAATTCCCTATAACTAAGCGTTTACATCTTAGTTTTTTGCTGTTTATCAACGTGTTAATTAACTTTTTTGAGACTTTTATACTGTGCTTTAGTATTAGTAAGCAAAAATTAATAACAAACTGTGCTTGTGTTATAGTGTGTTGGTGATGTATAACACCAATATCTTTTAGTATTATTCAAGGAATAGTGCATGACACCTCAATGGGATCCAGAAAAACCGATATACCTACAACTGTATCAGCAAGTAGTCACTCGTATATTAGATGGCTATATCAAGGAAGGCGAAGCTTTACCTTCAGTGAGAAAAGTAGCAGCTGAGTACCAGCTTAACCCAATAACTATTTCAAAGGCGTATCAGATGTTACAGGACGAAGAAGTTGTAGAAAAGCAACGTGGTAAGGGATTGTTTGTTATGCCAGGAGCACAAGTGTTGATGTTAGATAGAGAGCGTGAAAGCTTTTTGTCTCACCAGTGGCCTGCAGTATTGAAGCAAATTGCCCGACTTAAACTTTCGCCAGAACAGTTATTAACCAGCAGTATGGAGGGTTAATTATGAGCTCATTAATTACAGTAAAGAACGTCAGTAAATCATTTGGTAAAAAGAAGGTGCTTTCGTCAGTAAACTTCTCTGTCAATGCAGGACAAATTGTTGGTTTAGTTGGGCCGAATGGCGCAGGTAAAACTACCTGCTTACAAGCAATTTTAGGCTTAACAGATTTTGAGGGGGAAATTAGTGTTTTAGGCCTTCACCCTAAAAAAGATCGCGTTAGCATGCTAAACGATGTGACCTACATAGCAGACGTTGCTATTTTGCCTAAATGGCTAAAAGTGTCACAAGCATTAACCTACATGCAAGATATTCATAAAAACTTTAATCTTGAAAAAGCTAAAGGCTTCTTAGCCAAAACAAATATAGCGCTAACAGATAAAGTAAAAATGTTGTCAAAAGGCATGGTTGCTCAGCTACATTTGGCGCTTATTCTTGCGGTTGATGCGAAAGTACTTGTGTTAGATGAGCCTACATTAGGTTTAGATATTTTAACGCGTCGTCAATTTTATAATCACTTACTTGAAGATTTTTATACAGAAGAAAAATGTATTGTTATCACCACGCACCAAATAGAAGAAATAGAGCACATTCTTACCGATGTCGCATTTATTAAACAAGGTGAGATTGTCTTAGCACAAAGTACCGATGAAATTAGACAACGTTTTAATCTTGTCTCGGTTAGTAATGAGCAGCTTGATAACGCCAATGCATTAACGCCGTTATTTAAAAATAGCATGATGGGATTAACAACCATGTTATTTGATAATCAAGATAAAGAAAAACTACAGAGCTTAGGAAAAGTAACAGTACCTAGCTTGGCCGATGTGTTTGTCGGTATCATGAATAAGGAGATGTGCTAATGAATGTTTCTACAATGAAAGCCTCAGTGAAAAAAGAGCTATGGGAATTTAGTGGAATGTTGACCTGGGTGCCAGTAGCGCTAGCGGGCATTTTCATTTTTATCCCGTTATTAATTATGCTTCTTAATGGCGTAAATATGAATACGATACTTGAAGTTTTTAAACACTTGAGTGAAACCCAATACGGTGACGAAGTTGAGAAAGTATTTTTCGTGTCAACTATTGCGTTATTTGTGCCGTTTGTATTAGTCGGTTTCATTGTGCAGTTATATTACTTTGTTACCTGTTTGTATGATGAGAGACGTGATCAATCAGTGATGTTTTGGCGTTCTTTACCCGTGTCAGATACAGTGACTATTGCAAGTAAAGCATTAACAGGTGCGGTTGTTATCCCGGCAATATTTTACTCGGCAGCGACCGTGCTATTCTTTATCGGTTTAGTGTTAGCCTTTGCAGCTTGTGTCATTTTATCGATAGGTTTTGATATTACTCTGTGGGGTTTATGGTCAAGTACCAACATGATAAGTGTTTTAGCTTCTATTTGGTTAACCTTATTACCAACAGCGATATGGTTGTTACCACTGTATGCTTGGTTAATGTTGATGTCTATTTATGCGAAGAAAGCGCCATTTTTATGGGCGGTGTTACCTATCGTGGTGTTGTTAATTATTGAAGGCATTGTGGTGCATTATTTACATTTATCGCAACCATTTTTTGGTCACTTTATTGGAGATTATTTCTCTATTGTCTCAGAAAATGACACGTCATTTGAAAACGCTTCAATATTCGCACCAGTACTGGCTGTACTCGCTAAGATTGATTATAGAACCATAATCGTCTCAGCTGCTTTATTATTTGCAACCTATTGGTTTAGAGTGAACAAACAAGAATCTTAACGTTAGTCATCTTACTAAGTTATTAGTCAAGTAAAGAGTAAAGTAAGAATAAAATGCCAATAGTAAAGTATTGGCATTTTTTATAAGTAAAAAACCTTATTTCTTCCCGAGTTTTTAGCTTGATATAAAGCTTTGTCAGCGCGAGAAAATAAGTCATCAAACGCGACATCACTGCTGAGGAAGCTTGAAATGCCTATACTCACCGACAATGTTATCGAACCTTGCCAGTCTCCAGTAATTGTTAACTTACTTTGATTTTCTCTAATACGCTCTGCAAATATCATAGCAGATTGCGATGATGTTTCAGGTAAAAGAATAGAAAACTCTTCACCACCAATACGCGCTAGAATATCCGTTTGTCTTAAATTTTCTTGAAGTTGCTTGGCAACTTTGATTAATACTTGATCGCCAGCAGGATGACCATATTGGTCATTGATACTTTTGAAGTGATCAATGTCAATGGACATAAGGGTCATAGATAATGAGTAGCGCTTTGCGCGTTGATATTCTCTTCCTGCCTGCTTGGTGAAGAAACGTCGATTATATAAATTGGTTAATGGATCAGTATTAGCCCGCTTTTTAAATTCTTCTTTTAAATTGAATAATTCGGTTACGTCAGTTGAGAAGCCAATTAATGCAGGTAATTTATCTGGCCGATTAAAGGGGACTTTGGTACTAATGTAATGACAAGTTTCGCCATCATCACTCTCAGTCGTTTCTTCTATGACTTGTTTTTTATTTGTTGAAAAAACCTGTTTGTCGGATTGATAAAAATGCTCTGCAACTTCTTTAGGTAAAATCTCAGTATCTTTTTTACCAATAATATTCTCGGCATTATTACCAAATAACTTGGCCACACGATTATTTACGTATAAAAAAGTACGTTCGCAATCTTTAACATAAATATGGGCATCGATATTATTTAACATGGTATCAAGTAAATAACTTTGTTCATTGACTTGTTCTTGTAACTTTTTTTCTGCGGTGATATCAGTAGATATGCCACACATACCATCGACAATACCCTCACTATTATAGAGTGGTTTTTTGACTACTTTATAAATGTGCATTTCATTTTTTGCTTTAATAAAGTTACTTTCTTCACTTTCGACCCTGATGGCTTGGTCCATGACTAGGCGATCATTTATTTGTAATTCTGTAGAAAGCGCTAAATCAAAAAAATGACTGTCATCAAAACCTATTACCTCAGCCAAGTTCTTTTCAAATAAATTTAAAACAGCTTGGTTGGCATAGGTATATTTACCGAATAAATCTTTGGTATAAATAAAGGAATCTATACTATCCAATACTTGATTTTTTATTTTATCAAAAGCGGCTATATTTTCTTCTTTAGTCACAGTATTGGCCTAGGTCAAAAGAAATAAAAAGTCAGCATCAAGATAGTCTTGGTGGCTTATGAAATACTAACACATATAGATGAGTGAAAAGTAACCGGTCTTTGCTTTTTTGGTATTTTTAAGATCGGCTAATAGTTCATGATGATTTTTTATATAATATTTTAGTAGGCTTTATCGATAATTTTATATTGCTCTAATATTTTCTAATAAAAGTGTAATAAAAAAGGTACTTAATAAAGTACTTCTTTTGGATACTTAATTAAACTTTCGAAGGCTATTCATCTTCAACTTCGTAAGCACTAAAGTCAGTAATACCTTTTGCTTCTAGCAAGCGTCTAACACTGGCAGGTAACTTTTCATTATTATCTTTTGCTAAATCTTCGTCGTCAGGCAGAGGCTGCCCAGTAAAAGCATGTAAAAATGCTTCACATAACAATTCACTGTTTGTGGCATGGCGAAGATTATTGACTTGACGTCTGGTGCGTTCATCGGTCAAAACTTTTAAGACACGCAAAGGAATAGAAACGGTAATTTTCTTTACTTGCTCGCTCTTTTTACCGTGTTCGGCATAGGGATTTATATACTCGTCATTCCACTGAGCCATGGGTATTCCTCTATTTTGTTATAATACCCAACAGATCAATAAATTAGTCTAGTTGGTATCGGTATTCTATATTGTAATAGTATAGATTTTACCTGTTGCATAAAGCCAGTCAAGTAGAAGTTTAGAAGTCTAAAAATACTTGACCCTATTAATTAAAGTGTTTAGAGTTATAGACGTCCAAACATCTAAACGTAATTTATAATAATTTCACGCAAAAGTGATAACTATTGGGGAACAAATATGTCGATTAATCATAAAAGTAATATTACTACTTCGGCAGTAAGAGCAGGCATTAATAACGATCAGCACCATGGCGCTGTAGTTGCTCCTATTCATTTGTCTAGTACTTATTCATTAAAGGGGTTTAATGAAAAACGTCAATTTGATTATTCTCGAACTGGGAATCCGACGCGAGCAATTTTTGCTGACGTTATTGCAGATTTAGAGCAAGGTAGCGTTGGTATTGTTACCAGTACAGGCATGGCGGCGGTACATTTACTTTGTCAGTTATTGTCGGTTGATGATACTGTTATTATTCCACATGATTGTTATGGTGGTAGTTTTAGATTATTTACCCATTTAGCTAAACGTGGCCAGTTCAAACTTATTGTTGTTGACCAGAATGATCAACAAGCACTGGATAAAGCTTTAGCACACATACCTAAGTTAGTTTTACTTGAGAGCCCAAGTAATCCTTTATTACGTATCGTTGATATTGAAGAAGTAACTAAAGCATGTCATCGAGTGGGTGCCTTAGTGGCAGTAGATAACACCTTCTTATCGCCAGCATTACAGCAACCCTTAACGCTTGGCGCTGATATAGTTTTTCACTCAACGACTAAATATATTAATGGTCATAGTGATGTGGTTGGCGGTGTTCTAGTCACTAAAACTGCAGAGTTAGGTGCAACACTCGCATGGTGGGCCAACTGTATTGGTATTACAGGTAGTGCATTTGATAGTTTCCTAGCGTTACGTGGTTTAAAAACCTTACCTGTACGAATGAAGCAACATCAAGAAAATGCGTTGCAAGTAGCCAACTTTCTTAAAAATCATGATGCTATTGATGCAATATATTTTCCTGGATTACCTGAACATAAAGGACACGATATTGCCAAAAAACAGCAATTTGGTTATGGTGCAATGTTAAGCTTCGAAGTTAAGGGGGGCGTTGAAGCAGTTAAAAAATTATTTGATAATCTTGAGCTGTTTACCTTAGCGCAATCATTAGGTGGTGTTGAGAGTTTGATTAGTCATCCATCAACCATGACACATGCGGGTATGGAAATAGCTGATCAGTTAGAAGCGGGGATTACTCAATCCTTAGTGCGTATATCAGTCGGTATTGAAGATATTAAAGATATATTGGCTGATTTAGCGCATGGTTTAGCGCAGAGCCAACAGTAAGTTAAAATGGGGTGATTCTCATGAAGTGAGCAATAACTTAATCCAATTGATATAATAATATAGCAGTTTAATAGGCATAGAAATGACACAAGAAAATATTGTAGAGCGTGAACTTGTCTCTGAAGTAACCGCAAAAAATAAACTAGCTAAACATGCCATTCAAGTACACAAATTTGGTGGTAGTTCATTAGCAACGCCCAAGTGTATTAAACGTGTCCTTGAAATTATCCGCGAAAATTGTCAGCTCAACGATATTGTTGTGGTTTCTGCTAATGGTAAAACTACTGATAGCTTATTTACTATTTATTCTCTGGTTGAAACAAATATTATTGAGCAAGCGTCACCAACAAGTGATGACTTAACACAAGCTATTACTGAATTGGCTAAAGAGCAAGCACAGTTAATTACTGAATTATTAAATGACAATAATACCCAGCAATTATTACTTGGGTTGAATAAAGACATTGAGCAATTAACTACTTGGTTAGTGGATGATATTGTTCAGCATCGTAATGATATTTTAGCCTTCGGTGAAGTCTGGTCTGCAAGGTTGTTATCAGCGTTACTTAATGAGCAAGTTTGTCCGAGTAACTGCATTGATTCACGTGATTTTTTGATTATCGATAATGAACAAAGTTGTACGGTAGATACTGCGATAAGTGCTGCGCAATTAAGACAAAGGCGTCAATTTGGTAAATTAGCGGTAATTACTGGTTATATTAGTAAAGATATTCGGAGTAAAAGCTGTACTTTAGGGCGTAATGGCAGTGATTATTCAGCTACTATTATTGCGTCTTTAGTCACCGCAGGTAATGTTACGTTGTGGACCGATGTAGATGGCATTTATAGTGCCGATCCTCGTGTAGTGCCAAGTGCTAGAAAATTACATCGTTTACCAAATGGTGTTGCAAAGGAATTAGGTCGTTTAGGTAACCCTGTTTTACATGCTAAAACGTTATTGCCACTTATTAATCCATTAAGCGAACATCATACCCATTTACATGTTGCTAGTAGTTTTGATGCACAAGTCATAGGCACTGAAATTGGCAGGTTTGGTCAAATTGCCAAACAAGAGTTATCAGTAACTTACCTTAATGATTTATTGTTAGCGCAATCAGTGAGTTTTATCGGAGAGGCTGCCGCTAAAGCTAAAGCAGAGTTTGCTCCTATTTGTATGGATGATCAACAAGGTTTTATGGTCATCACGCAATCACAACAAAAATCGTTAAGCCAATGGTTGGCGAGTCATGATGTTCAGATCACTTTTAAACCTGTAGCTATTATTGCAACCGTTGGTCATCGAGTCGCTGAACGTGGTGATATTAGAGCGCGTTTTAAACGTTCATTAAAAACAGCTAAGCCATTAAACTTAGTAGGTAGTGATAATAGTCATAGTGTTATCGCTATTTTACCTGAGTTTTGTTCGATCGAATTATTAAATACTGTTCATCATGAAATGACAAAAGATGCTCGTCATATCGGTTTAGTCGTTGCGGGGATGGGTAATATAGGTGAGCGCTTTTTAGAGTTATTACCAGCGCAGCTTAATAAAGTATACGCGTTAGAAAACTTACATTTGGTTGGTTTACTGTCGTCGAAAAAAGCCTTGATCAACAATGATGGTATTGATGTAAATCAAGCGGCTTCACTCTTCGCTCAAGACGCGCAAAGTTATGATAGTGAACAGCTTATTACTTGGTTGACTCAGAATCCATACGACGAGTTAATTGTTGTTGATATAACTCCTAGCGAAGATTTTAGCTTATTGTATGAACGTATGTTTTCTTTAGGAATTCATGTCATCGGTGCTAATAAATGGGCTGCTTCAAGTAGTACGGCTCATTATAATACTTTAATAAATACCGCGGATAGTAATAACAGTTTATGGTTAGGTAATACCACTGTAGGTGCCGGTTTGCCGATTAATTATGTTATCGACGACTTACTTCTAAGTGGCGACAGTATTAGTGAAATATCGGGTGTATTTTCAGGTACACTTTCTTGGTTGTTTGAAGTTTACGATGGCAGTTCAAAATTTTCAGAGTTGTTATTAAATGCTTTAGCACAAGGTATTACCGAGCCAGACCCTCGAGAAGATTTATCTGGTCGAGACGTACAACGTAAATTATTAATTTTAGCGCGTAAAGCAGGCTTTGAATTAGCGTTAGAAGATATTGATTGTCAAAATTTAGTGCCAGAGGCATTACAGTTATTATCTACTAAGGACTTTTTAGCCAGAGCTAATGAATTAGATGAGTACTTTGCTACAGCGCTATCTGACGCGAATAATAAAGATAAATGTATTCGATATGTTGCTCGTTTGCAGCATAATGAAGCCACAGGCGTTAGTGCAAAAGTTAGTTTAGAAGTATTGTTGCAAAGTGATGCTTTTGCTAACTTAACTCCCTGTGACAATATTTTCCAAATCAGTAGCCAATGGTATCAAGATAATCCATTAATCATTAGTGGTCCAGGAGCTGGACGAGATGTTACCGCGGGCGGTTTACATTCCGATCTCGTTAAGGTTTGTCAGCAACTGGCTCACAAACAAAATCAAGTAAAAATAAAAGGTATCAATTAATTCATTCTGGTTAATGATAACTGTGTCAAATTGATGTGTGGTTATACATTTGCGATATGTTGACACAGCGAGTTATTACTTCGCCGAGCAATGTTAATATAATTATTAAATTTGTACATCAAAGTAATAGTGCCTTGGCTAACTATTGCTTTTAGCTATTATTACTAGCATGATAGATATTATTTATTCATTCTTTCGACGCAATGGCTAAAGACTTTCCCCACCAAACATATTACACACGACAAATTCAATATTTGTTAGCAACAGTGTATGGAAAAAGTGCTGTTAAAGACTCATTTTTAGATCGCGCGATCGGATATTTTGAACATGAAGAATTTCGTCCTTCAGATAGAAAAAAACCTACGGACGAGTCTCCGCTTGATAAAATGCAGCGCACCGAACGTCACTCTTGTTTATTGTCGATTTCGCTGACGATTCTTGAGTTAGCTGAAGGTGAAAACTATGCGGAAAACAATCGTAAATCAGCACAATTTCTTGGTACTATTCAGCTTATAAGTCCTACTGAAGGCAAACGAATAGCTATGAGTAATGAGCAGAATAAATCGATTTATAAAGCGGTGTTATGCTTACGCCTACTCGATCGTTTAATTATAGATGGGCAAGTTGTAGATCCCTATATAAATAAATTTTTAACGGATGTTACCCCCGAGCAATATCTAGATTTTGCTAATCATGATAGTGATGGATATCAACGTTTTGTTGAGCAAGTAAAAGTACCACTTATAATGGCAGCATTATTACAAGATGTTGGTAATTACCATCCTAAAGCTCAAGCCGTGCTATATGGCGGTGATGGCAAGTTAGACCCTTTTCGTACGTTAGCCGTTCAGGAGCGAAAAGAATTACTAAAAATCAATTATCGTGAAACCCTAAAATATCTTATTGAGGGTATTGGCGTACCAGCCTTTGTTGGCAATACTAAAATCGAGCGTGATAAGTTCCTTGAGGACGAGCAAGCTAAATTATTTTTTATCAGACACTTACTTAAAACGAGTATTAATCCTAAAAATAGTATTGGTAACGTATTAAAAGTTCCACAAATTTATACTTCAATTATCTTGTCGACTAAAATAAGTTATAACTACAAGTTATTGCCTCAAGTCTTTCAGGTACTAAATAAAAATGCAGAGCTTGGTGCTTGCGCACAAAGTGTCGTAGATGCTTTATACACTATTACCGGTATGTTCCCACAAGGTTTTGGTATTGTTTATATGCCATCAGGGGAGATTAGCGAGCAAGGTGATTGTTACGAATATGCGATTGTAAATAGTTTGTATCCAGAAAAATCTGACCAACCTATATGCCGATTGACTACCCGACAATTAACTTTTATTGGCTATGGACAAAATTTAATTATCCAAAAGAATAGTAACCTTTACTTCACTCACACAGCAAAAAAATTAGCTACCTTAACTAAAGAACGTTTGAACGAAATATTAGAGGTGTTAAGTTCAAATTCTCACGAACGAAAGAAACTAGATTTGCTCCCTCGTTGCTGGTATGCAAATGAGTTTTTTTCTATTAAAACAAATCAGAACCTTTGGAATA
The DNA here is from genome assembly GCA_913049915.1 of uncultured Colwellia sp. Taxonomy (GTDB): domain Bacteria; phylum Pseudomonadota; class Gammaproteobacteria; order Enterobacterales; family Alteromonadaceae; genus Colwellia. The sequence continues at coordinate 10,981 of CAJWZC010000008.1, read as the reverse complement.
AAGTTGATTCATAATGTTATTCAATAGCAGTATCAGTAAATATGTTTTTATTTGGGCTGAAGAGAACTTAAAATCTTATACACAAGTTATAGTTAGTTAAAATAATTATAAGCAATAATGCTGGATCATTCTTGTGAGCAGTTTCTCTGTTTTATCTATTTCGCTATGTGCCAAAAATTCATTAGGTTGATGAGCTTGCTCAATAGAACCAGGGCCTAGCACTATGGTTTGACAACCTAGCTGCTGGATATAGGGTGCTTCAGTAGCGTAATTGACCGCACAACAACTATGACCACTGATTTCTTCTGCAATATCAATAAGCGTACTTGGTTTCTTTTGCTCAAAACTTGGTGAACTTGGATGTAACTCTGCGAAGGTAATTCGACCAGGATAAAATTCGGCTAAAGGCTTTAAGGTTTCACTTAACCAACTAATCAATTCATCATCACTCATGCCTGGTAGTGAACGTAAATCAATATCTAAATTACAATGACCGCAAATTCTGTTGGCATTATCTCCTCCAGAAATAGCGCCTAAGTTTAGAGTAGGAGCAGGAACATCAAACGCTTTATTTTCGTAACTAAGCTGAAATTTTTCTTTTAGTTCAATTAAATGACTAATGACTTTATGCATGATCTCTATAGCATTAATGCCAAGATTTGGTTTGCTTGAATGGCCTGATTTACCTTCAACACTAATACGGTGTGACATATGGCCTTTATGCATAACCACAGGCACTAAATTGGTTGGTTCACCAATAATAGCCACATCAGGTTTTATCGCTTGGCTTTTGGCAAAAAAGCGTGCGCCAGCCATCGTTGTTTCTTCATCAGCGGTTGCAAGAATATATAACGGTTTTTGAAGCTGAGTAGTGGGTAAGTTTTTACAAACCTGTAAAATAAAAGCGAAAAAACCTTTCATATCACACGTCCCTAAACCAAAAAATTTATCTTCTTGATTAAGGACTTTATGCGGGTCTGATTGCCAACAGTTTTCATCAAAGGGAACCGTATCACTGTGACCTGCTAATAACAAACCACCTTCACCATTGCCCAACTTGGCAAGTAAGTTAAATTTATTACTGGTATCGGGTACTGCTTGAATTTCAATGTTAAAACCGAGTTGTTCAAACCAAGTAGCTAATAGTTGGATCACTTCTTTATTTCCTTGGTCCCAACTTAGTTGTGTTGAGCTTATGGAAGAGCAAGCGATTAACTGGCTTAAGCTTTGACTAAAATCAGGCAGTTGTATCATATATAACCTATCATTTCTTGAATAAAAACTTAAATACTTATGCTATTATGTTGCATAACTACCCATTCTATGTTACCTTAGCTTTATAGTGTAAATAACCTGCTTTAATAAGGCTAGATCAAAAATGACAAAGGCTATACCCGATTCGAATAACAGTATGCAAAAAGTGGCAGTTATTGGTGCCAGTGGCTATGCAGGAGCAGAGCTTGTTAGCTTATTATGCCAACATAGCCATGTACAAATTTGTCATTTAGTTGTTTCTGAGAATAGTAGTTCAGAAGGTAAGCTATTCAGTGAATTACATGGAAGATTTCAAAGCCTCTGCGATTTACCGTTAGAGGCATTTTCATCTAGATGGTTTGCTCAATATGCCGCGGAATTAGACGTGGTTTTTTTTGCTACACCCCATGAATTCAGCGCTGATTGGGCTCAAGCGTTTGTCGCTGCCGGCGTTAAAGTTTTTGATCTTTCTGGTGGGTTCAGATTAAAAGATATAAAAGATTATCCTAAATACTATGGTTTTGAACATGCTAATGTCGATGCGTTAGCTGCAGCGAAATATGGCTTAGCTGAATGGCAGCAAGATGATATTGCTAGTACAAATTTGGTTGCTGTGCCGGGGTGTTATCCAACGGCAAGTTTGCTTTGTTTGAAACCACTTACCAGTAACAATTTAGCAGTAGAAAACTCGCTGGTTGTAGTTAATGGCATAAGCGGAGTAAGTGGAGCAGGCAGAAACGCTTCATTAGCGACTAACTTTAATGAAGTCAGTTTAAAAGCCTATAACGTATTACAACATAGACATCAGCCAGAAATTTCGCAAGAAGCGGCTATAGACGTTATATTTATTCCGCATTTAGCACCTTACAAAAGAGGTCTTTTAGTAACAATAACCTTGCAATTGCATACCGGGGTTACTAATACTCAGATTAAGCAAGCTTTTGAACAGGCATATAGTGATAAACCTTTAATAAGATTAGTCGCTAATTGGCCAGAAATTAGTAATGTAGCTTATACACCGTTTGCTGATGTGCACTGGCAGTTTGACGAAGACAAGCAGGTTGTGGTGGTAAGTTGTGCCATTGATAACTTACTTAAAGGCGCGGCTTCACAAGCAATGCAATGCTTTAATATTTCACTTGGTTTGGCCAGTGAATTTTCGTTAATTAAAAGATAGAAGATTAGTAATAAGACCGAGTTAAGGAAAAATAATGAATAACCCGTCACTTAAGTCAGAAGCTAAGCCAAAAGCTAAATCAAAAATCACACCAGTCCTAAAACCATTAGTCATTAAAATTGGTGGTGCCATTCTTGAAAAAGAATCAGCACTGAATACTTTATTTAGCGTGATTTCACAGCTGAAAAATAAGCAAGTGGTTTGGTTTTGGTTCATGGTGGTGGTTGCGTAGTTGATGAAATGTTGGCGCAAGCTGGTTTTACTACCGAAAAAAAACACGGTTTACGGGTAACGCCAAAAGCGCAAATTGCCTTAATAAGTGGTGCTCTTGCCGGTACAGTAAATAAAGCTATTGTTGCTACGGCTAACAGTATGGATTTAGCCGCGGTAGGTTTATCGTTAAATGATGGCGATATGATTAGCTGTGTACTATCCCTTCAAAATTTAGGTCAGGTAGGCATACCACAAACGAATAACAGTAAATTACTAGACTGTTTACTAAAGGCAAAATTTTTACCAATCATCTCTTCAATTGGTGCACTTGATAATGGTGATTTAGTTAATGTAAATGCCGATGATGCTGCCGTTGCTATTTGTCAGTTACTTAACGCTGAACTTTTGTTACTCACCGATGTTAATGGTGTTAAAGGTGCTGATGGTGAGTATTTACCGACACTTAATGCCGAACAAGCTCAAAACCTAATTAAGCAGGGCGTTATTGCTGGCGGTATGACAGCTAAAGTTAATGCTGCTTTACATGCAGCTCAACAGTTACGACGAAGTATCGCGGTTGCCAGTTGGCAATCGCCAGAGCAAATTACCCAATTACTTGATGGTTACGGTGTTGGTACACAAATTCAGCCAAACTAGTTTTAAGTAACGTTATCATCAAAAGCTTTAAAGAAATATTGAGAGAAAATACTATGTCGACAAATACCACATTACAACAATTCAACAACTTTTTGGCTGATGATCAGTTAAATAAAACCGAATTATTAGCATTAATTGAGTTAGCGATTAACATTAAGAAAAATCCTACGGACTATAATCAAGTATTAGCCGGTAAGTCAGTAGCAATGATCTTTGAAAAACCATCCTTAAGAACACATGTCAGTTTTGATATGGGTATAAATAAGTTAGGTGGTCATGCATTATATTTAGGTCAACAAAATGGTAAGTTAGGTGAGCGTGAGCGTGTTAGCGATTACGCAAAAAACTTATCTTGCTTTGCTGATGTTATTGTTGCGAGAGTATTTAGCCATGAATCTATTCAAGGGTTAGCTGAGCACGCAAGTATTCCTGTTATTAATGCGTTATGTGATGTCTATCATCCTTGTCAGTCATTGGCTGATTTTGTTACATTATCAGAAAGCTACCCCGATTTAAGCCAAGTAAAATTAGCTTATGTGGGAGATGGTAATAATGTGTCGAACTCATTAATGATTATGGCGGCAACGTTAGGGGTAGATTTTACCTTAGTATCTCCGCAAGGACATGAAGCACAAGCAGATATCGTTGGCATAACTAAAAAACTTGCAAAGGCATCAGGCAGTAAGCTAATACTTACCAATGATATCGACGCCATTGGTAAACAAGATGTCATTTATACCGATACTTGGATTTCTATGGGTGATGAAGATTCAACTAAGAAAGCTGAAATTTTAGCTAAGTTTGCACCTTATCAAGTAAATCATGACCTGATGGTAAAAGCGCAAGCAAGCATGGTATTACACTGTCAACCAGCGCATTTGGAAGAAGAAATAACGACGGAACTCTTTGATAGTGAATTATCCAAAGTATTCCAACAAGCTGAAAATAGAATGTGGGCACAAAATGCCGTACTTGTTGCACTATTTACTAATTAACCATTATGCTAACTATTTGATGTAATAGCTGTGTCAAAAGTACTCACATATAATAGTATGCTCCGTACTTTTTTCTTGCACTAGTATCAAATAGCATAACGAACATTGATAAATTAGAGCGAGTTTAAACGAATCAGCTAAGACATTTATTAGAAATAAAACGAAATAACTTAGGTTAAGTTGGTAATAATACTAACTTGCCATATCCAAAAATTTAAGAGAGAAGAAAATGGCTTTAACAAAGAAAAAAATTAAAAAAGTGGTATTAGCATACTCAGGTGGATTAGATACTTCAGCGATCATTCCATGGTTAAAAGAAAACTACGACGGTTGTGAAGTAATCGCATTTTGTGCTGATGTTGGTCAAGGTGACGAAGAGCTTGAAGGTGTTAAAGAAAAAGCCATTGCTTCTGGTGCATCTGAATGTTACGTAGTTGATCTTAAAGAAGAATACGTAAAAGAATATATTTATCCAATTCTAAAAACGGGTTCTGTTTATGAAGGTCAATATTTATTAGGTACGTCAATGGCGCGACCTATTATTGCTAAAGCACACATCGAAATTGCACTTAAAGTTGGCGCTGATGCTGTTTGTCATGGTTGTACCGGTAAAGGTAATGACCAAGTACGTTTTGAAGCTTGTTTTGCAGCCTTAGCGCCAGAACTTACAGTTATTGCGCCATGGCGTGAGTGGGACATGGTTTCTCGTGAAGACTTACTTGATTACTTAGCGAAACGTGATATTCCTTGTGCTGCTTCGTTAACTAAAATCTATAGTCGCGATGCTAATGCTTGGCATATCTCTCATGAAGGTGGTGAGTTAGAAGACCCATGGTGTGAGCCATCAAAAGAAGTGTGGACCATGACGGTTGATCCTATGGATGCGCCAGATGTACCTGAAAAAGTACAATTAAGTTTTGCTGAAGGCGAGTTAGTTGCTATTGACGGCAAAGACTTCTCTCAAAATGGTGCTGGCGCTTATGAAGCACTAATGTACTTAAACGAGAAAGGTGCTGCACACGGTGTTGGTAGAATAGATATTGTTGAAAACCGTTTAGTAGGTATGAAGTCTCGTGGTTGTTATGAAACACCTGGCGGCACTATTTTAATGGCTGCTTATAAAGGTTTAGAAACACTTATTCTAGACAAAGAGTCACTTAAATATCGTGAATCGGTAGGCCTTGAATTCTCTCATGTTATTTATGATGGACGTTGGTTTACACCACTTGCCAAAGCACAACTAGCCTCAGCTGCTTCGTTTGCTGAAAAGCTTACCGGTGATGTGGTTGTTAAGTTATACAAAGGCATGGCGCAAGTTATTCAACGTCGTTCGCCAAATAGTTTGTATTCAGAAGCATTTGCAACGTTTGGTGCTGATGATGTTTACGACCAAAAACACGCTGAAGGCTTTATCCGTTTATTCAGTTTATCAAGTAGAATTACTGCGCTTTCTCAAAATGGCTCACTAAATGACTCTTTAAAAGATAAGGCAGAATAACCATGGCTTTATGGGGCGGAAGATTTAAAGAAAAGGCGAGTTTACAATTTAAGAAATTCAATGACTCGCTACCAGTAGATTACCGCATGGCTGTGCAAGATATTGTTGGTTCAATCGCTTGGGCACAGTCTATTCATGAAGTTGGTGTAATAAACGATGATGAATTGCTTCGTTTAACGGCAGCGCTACAAGAATTAAAAGCGTCGGTAGAAGAAAACCCTAAGCAAATTTTGTTGTCTGATGCCGAAGATATTCATAGTTGGGTCGAAATTCAGCTAATTGAAAAAACTGGTGATTTAGGTAAAAAGCTCCATACGGGCCGTAGTCGAAATGACCAAGTAGCCACCGATTTAAAACTTTGGTGTAAAGAAACTGGTGGCGAATTATTATTTGCCCTAGTGAACTTGCAGCAAGCGATGATGAACTTAGCTGAACGTGAGAAAGATACGGTATTACCAGGTTATACCCACTTACAAAGAGCACAACCGATAACTTTTGGTCATTGGTGTTTAGCGTATGTTGAAATGTTTAACCGTGATATTGGACGTTTAAAAGATGCACTTTATCGTTTAGATGTTTCACCACTTGGCTCTGGTGCCTTAGCAGGTACCGCTTACCCAATTGATAGAAATGCCTTGGCTAACCGTTTAGGTTTTAGAACCGCGACCATGAACAGTCTTGACGCTGTTTCTGATAGAGATCACGTTATTGAATTGTTGGCTTCAGCCAGTATTTCAATGATGCATTTGTCACGTTTTGCAGAAGATTTAATTTTCTACAACTCAGGTGAAGCAGGTTTTGTTGAAATGAGTGATTTAGTGAGCTCTGGTTCATCATTGATGCCACAGAAGAAAAATCCTGATGCGTGTGAATTAATCCGTGGTAAATCGGGCCGTGTTTTTGGTGCTTTAACAGGTATGTTAACCACAATGAAAGCGTTGGCGCTGGCCTATAATAAAGACATGCAAGAAGATAAAGAAGGTTTGTTTGACGCCCTTGATACTTGGCAAGAATGTATGGAAATGGCGGTATTAGTCGCGGATGGTTTAAAAGTAAATCGTTCACGTACCCTTGCCGCCGCACAACAAGGTTATGCTAACGCAACTGAACTTGCCGACTATTTAGTGGGTAAAGATATTCCATTCCGTGAAGCACATCATATTGTTGGTGAAGTGGTGTTAGCTGCTATCGACAAAGGTGTTCCGTTAGAAGATTTAACTATAAGCCAACTGCAAGAGTTCAGTGATAAAATTGAGCAAGATGTCTATCAACACCTTTCAATAGAATCGACGCTTAATAAACGTGAAGCGCTTGGTGGTACTTCGCGCTCACAAGTTAAAAAAGCGCTGGCAACTACCCAGTCTGGCAATGAAGCTATATTAAATGAGCAAGTTGTTGGTGCGCCGGGTAAACAAAGAATTCAAGTAGCACTTAAGCAGGTTAAACAACGTTTAAATGCGCAACGTGCCGCTGCTATGTCAGTGCGTCGAGCAAGAATGTCCGATGTTGATAGTATTTTTGAATTGACAACTTTTTGGGCTGATAAAGGTGAGATTCTGCCACGTACTCGTGACAATATAATTCACGATATCCAGAATTTCGTAGTGGCCGAACTTGATGGTAACGTTGTTGGTACCGCATCGCTATATATATACCAAACAGGTTTAGCGGAAATACGCTCAGTTGTTGTAGAAGATAGTGCGCAAAAGCAAGGGCAAGGTGAAGCACTAGTTCAGTACTTATTAGAGTTTGCTCATCAAATGGAATTAGAACAAATAATTGTTCTTACTTATATTCCACAGTACTTTGAACAACTTGGCTTTAACTTAATTGATAAGGGCTCGCTAGCCGAGAATATTATTGAAGACAGCGAACCAAGCCCACATAAAGATCCTACTGATGAAGTAGCGATGGAATATACTTTGGGCCAAAGTAAATAGCAGTAATTTATACTAGAGTAAGTAGTCATAATTTAAAGAATGGAAAAGATGAATAATAGCGAGCAGAATTACGTAAAATGGTTTAGAAATGCAGCACCTTACATTAATGCGCATCGTGGGAAAACGGTGGTACTTATGTTTGGTGGTGAAGCAGTTACTCACCCAAATTTTTCTACTATTATTCATGATATTTCATTATTGCGTAGTTTAGGTGTGAAATTAGTGGTGGTGCATGGTGCACGACCACAAATTGAAGATCGTATACAGCAAAGAGGTCTTGAAGAAAACGTAGTCAACAATATCCGTGTCACTGACGCACAAACATTAGTTGCAGTAAAAGATGCTACCGGCTCGTTACGTCTTCATATTGAAGCGTTGCTTTCTACCGGTTTAGTTAACTCACCAATGCACGGCTCACAAATCCGTGTAAGTACCGGTAACTTTGTGATTGCCCAACCGATGGGGGTGCGCAATGGCATTGATTATAAGTACACAGGTAGTGTTAGACGAATAGACTCAGACGGCATTAATATGCAGCTGGATTATGGTTCTATCGTGTTACTTTCCCCAATTGGTTACTCACCAACAGGTGAAGTGTTTAACCTTGCCTTAGAAGATGTTGCCACACAAACCGCAATTTCGTTGAAGGCAGATAAGCTTATTGCTTTTACCGAAGACGAAGGTCTTATTGATAAATCAGGCGAGTTAATCCGTAGTTGTAGTGTGCGTACAGTAAAAACCTTACTTGATCAAAATGATTGCCATGTGCGTCAGTTATTACTTCGTTCTATTATCCAAAGTGGTGAAAATGGCGTTGAACGTTGTCATTGCGTTAGCTACCAAAGTGATAGTGCATTGTTGCAAGAGTTGTTTACCCGTGATGGTGCAGGGACTTTGATTGCCAAAGATCATAAAGAATTAATTGCTACCGCTACTATCGATGATGTTGCTGGAATATTAGAGTTGATACAACCGCTTGAGGAGGAAGGGGTATTGGTGAAACGCTCCCGTGAATTACTTGAGATGGAAATAGAATGTTTTACTGTTCTCAAAAAAGAAGACGTAATCATCGCTTGCGCCGCCTTATATACTTATCCAGAAGTGAGCTCAGGTGAAGTTGCTTGTGTAGTAATTGACCCCGATTACCGTAAAGGTAATCGGGGTGAAAGAATTATCAATGCGTTAGAGTTTAGTGCTAAAAAGAAAGGCTTAACGTCTTTATTCTTATTAACAACGGTGAGTGGTCACTGGTTTCGAGAGCAAGGCTTTATAGAGACATCCCTAGAAAGATTACCTGAAGGAAAGAAGAAAATGTATAATTTTCAGCGAAACTCAAAAGTTTTTATCAAAGAGATATAAACAATAATTGAAGTAGCGTTTATTTTATTTATTACGAAGTAGAATACTAAATCAGGAATGAAATAAAAAATAAAAGCCGTCAGCGTAAAGTTAACGGCTTTTTTATTATATACCCGCTATTCATTCAAAGTGCACTCTGAAACCTGCATCTTGCTTGATAGCGGGTACTAAATCATTAAAACAGTTCTTCTTCTTTTTCTTTGTCCCCTGATAATATTTCACTGCTGTTATCTTCAACAATATACTCAGTTGGTACATTACCAAGACGGAAGTATTCAAACTGACTGGTTTTATCAGTCTTCGTTGTTAACTTTCCAGTTGCTTTGTCAATACGGACGGAAACAATATCAACGGGAGGCTGGAAACCTTCATTTTCTAGATCTGCGAGGGCAATTCGCATAAAGTCAATCCATGCAGGTTGGGCGGATTTAGCACCAAACTCCTTACCCGTTGTTTGATTCTTACCTAAATTATTATTATAAACTGATTGACCTAGGATATGACTGGGGTCATCAAAGCCTATCCATGAGGTAGTGATTATACGCCGACTAAAGCCTGAAAACCAAGCGTCTTTAGCTTCGTTGGTTGTTCCTGTTTTACCTGCAATATCACGGCGTTTTAGTATTTTCGCTCGAAATCCAGTACCCTGCCAAACATGTTTAGTATTCCAATCGGCCTCCCAAATTGCACTATTAAGTGCTTGAGTGATTAAAAAAGCATTTTGTGGACTAATTATACGAATTGCTTGTTTTACTGCTATAACTGAATCTGTGTTTGGAATCAGTAATTCTGTATTATTATTTTTCATGTCATCATTTAAAGTGTCAGCAGTGAAAATATTATCAGTATTAAATGATGATAGTAGTTGCTTTGCTTCATTCAATTCACTTACTTCAACACAAGGGTCACAAGCTAAGGCCGGGTTGGCTTGATAAATAATTTCGCCATCACTGTTTTCAATCCGCTCAATTAAATAGGGTTCAATTAAAAATCCACCATTAGCAAAAGCAGCAAAGCCTGTTGCTACTTCTAAGGGGGTTAAAGACGCTGATCCAAGTGCTAACGTTTGATTACGTGGTAAATCACTGGCATTAAAACCAAAAGCAGTGAGATGCTTTATAGCATTGTTAACGCCAATACTTTTTAATAGCCGTACAGCTATAACATTTTTTGATTGTGCTAGCGCTAATCTAACTCTTAACAGACCCACATAAGTTTCAGGTGAGTTTCTTGGACGCCAAACTACACCTGAACTTTTATCTAATTGATTTATCGGAGCATCGTTGATTAAAGAGGCGAGGGTGAAACCATGCTCCAGCGCAGCAGAATAAATAAAAGGTTTAATATTCGAGCCGACTTGCCTTTTAGCTTGAGTAACTCGATTAAATTGACTTTGTTTGAAACTAAAGCCGCCAACCGCTGCTTTAATAGCACCATCATCTGGGGATAAGGACACCATAGCAGCACTTGCTGTTGGAAGTTGCCCAAGGCGATAATTATCATCAGGCATTTTACTGACTAAAATAATATCACCGAATTTAAGGATATCTTTTGCAAGTTTTGGTGGTCTACCTTGTTTTTTATCATTGATGTAAGGGCGAGCCCAAGCTAGCCCTTGCCAATGAATAGTAGCTGTTTGTTTATTACGTAGTTGAATACTGATCGATTTTTCTTCAATAGCAATAACGACAGCAGGAACCAGCATTTTATAATAGCGTGCTTGTGAAAGTGCTTTAGTGATTTCCAGTTGAGTTAGTGGGTGTATTTGGTTATCTACCGATATGTTTTTTGATGATACTAGCTCAGGTCTAAGTGAAGCCAGAGGACCACGGTAACCGTGACGTTGATCGTAATTCAACAAATTATTTACTAGTGCTTGCTCTGCTGC